>SYFR01000304.1 GCA_005800325.1 Myxococcales bacterium
GCCAGCGTCGGTCGAGCCAGCGTCGGTCGAGCCAGCGTCGGTCGAGCCAGCGTCGGTCGAGCCAGCGTCGGTCGAGCCAGCGTCGGTCGAGCCAGCGTCGGTCAAGCCAGCGACCCTCGAAGGGCCGAGCGGCGTCGGCGCGCGGGCAGGGTTCTACCTCGAGGTCACCCCGCAGCTCGTCGAGGAGGTGCTGGGTGCGCCGCGCTATCGCGCCGAGGACGCCGAGAAGAAGCTTCGTCCCGGAGTCGCGACGGCGCTCGCGGCGACGCCGGAGGGCGGCCTGCTCTTGTTCGTCGAGGCGAGCAAAATGCCGGGCAAGGGCCGGATCATGCTCACCGGCAACATGCGCAACGTGATGCAAGAGTCGGCCTACACGGCGGTCTCCTACGTGCGTAGCAAGGCCGAGAAGCTCCACCTCAAGGCCGACTGGATGAAGGACATCGATCTGCACCTTCACGTCCCGCACGCCGGGCTCCCGAAGGACGGCGCGAGCAGCGGCCTCGCGCTCTTCGCGGCGGTCGCGTCCCTCTTGCTCGAGCACCCGCTGCGCGCCGAAGTCGCGATGTGCGGCGAGCTCTCGCTCCGCGGGACGGTGCTCGAGGTCGAGGATCTGAAGCTGCGGCTCCTCGCTGCGCACCGCGCCGGGATCCGGGAGGTGCTGATCCCCGAGCGGAATCGCCGCGAGCTCGACGAGCTGCCCGAGCAGGTCACCTCGAGGCTCACGCTGCGGCTCGTGCGGACACTCGACGACGTGCTGCCCCTCGTGCTCGAGCCGCCAGAGGAGCCGTCGCCCGAGGAGCCGTCGGGCCCGCCGCGCGATCAAGATCCCGACCCCGAGCCGTTCGCGGCATCGCCGTGACCGTCGCCCGGGGGCGCGCGCTCGCTCTTGGCGTCGTCACTGCTGTCGGGCTCGCCCTCGGGTTCTTGCCGCAGCTCGCCGGCCCTAGCTACGAGCTCGCCCTCGCGGTCGGGCTCGTGTGCCCGTCGATCGCGGCGACCACCGCCGCGCTCTCGCATCGGCGACGCGCCCCCTTGTCCGAGCTGTTCGACGCCATCCATCTCGGCGTGACGCTCGCGCTCGCGGCTCTCGGCGCGGCCCTCGTGCATGGCGTGCGCGCGGGGTTCTGCGATCTGCGCGCGGGGCTGCACCTCTTCGCGCTCGGCCCCATGGCGGGGATCGTGCTCGCGGCGGCTTGGGGATTTTGCGCGGCGGAGCTCGCGTGCGCGCTCGAGTCCCGGGCGGCGGCGCGTCGGGCGCTCGGTCGGCGCCCGCGACTCTTACGCATCGCGCTCGGTCTCGCCGGACCGCTCGGCAGCGCCTCGTCGTCGCTCGCGCTGTTCTACGCGACGCCGATGGTGTTCGCGTTCGATCCCTTCGTCGGCTACTTCAGCGGCGCGCTCTACGACACGGTGCTCGCGTACGGACAGCTCACGAGCTATCGGGCGGCTTCGCTCCTGACGCTCACGGCGCTCTATGTCGCGGCGCTTCACGCTCGGCGCACGACGTCGGGCCGGCTCGCTCTCGTCTCGCTTGGCCGCCCGGGTCTCGCGGCGCTCTTCGTGGTCGCGCTCGCGGCGAGCGTGGCGACGGTCGCGCTCGGCAACGAGCTCGGACACTGGCAGACGCGTGACACGATCACGCGCGCGCTCGGCGAGTCGACAGCGAGCGAGAGCTGCGTCGTTCTTCACGAGCCCGCGCTCGCGGAAGAGGCCGCGCGCGTGGCCAAGGAGTGCAGTGCTCACACGCGAGAGCTCTCGCAGTGGCTCGGGCTCGCCCCCGGGCCGCGACCGCCGGTCACGGCCTTCTTGTTCAAGAGCGCCGAGCAGAAGCGGTTCTTCATGGGCGCCGGGCACACCTCGATCGCGAAACCGTGGCGGCGAGAACTTTATCTGCAGACGGACGAGACCCCGCACCCCGTGCTGCGTCACGAGCTCGTGCACGTCCTCGCCGCGGCGCACGCGCGGGGCCCGTTCGCCGTGGCCGGCGCCATCGGTGGCCTCGTGCCGAACCCCGGCGTCATCGAGGGGCTCGCCGAGGCTGCGGCGCCCCGCGACGACGATCTCGGCGTCGACGAGTGGTCCGCCGCGATGCGCAGGATCGGAGTCCTGCCGCGCCTCGAGCACCTCTTCAGCCTGCGCTTCTTCGCGGCGGCCTCGGGCGCGAGCTACACGGCGGCGGGCTCGTTCCTCCTGCATTTGCGCAAGCTCCACGGGCCCGTCCCGCTCGCGCGGCTCTATCGCGGGGAGTCGTTCGAGGAGATCGTCGGCGAGGGGCTCGGCGAGCTCGAGAAGCGCTGGTGGTCCGAGCTCGACGGGATCCGCGTGACGAGCGCGGCCATCGCCGAGGCGCGCCTGCGCTTCGACCGGCCCGGCGTGCTCGGGCGGCGCTGCCCGCACGAGGTCGACCGACTGCTCGCGGACGCCGGCGGCAGGACCGACGCCGAGCCGCGCCGCGCGCTCGAGGGTTTTGAGAAGGCGCTCGCGCTCGATGCTGCGAACGTGCGGGCGCTCTTCGGCGTCGCCGCGTGCCACGACCGCGCCCGTCGCGCCGAGCTTTCCGAGGCAAGCCTCGTGAGCCTCGCCGTGAACGCCAGCGTGCCCGAGGCGGCGCAGCTGTCCGCGCGCGAGAAGGTCGGCGATCTGCTGCTGCGACGCGGGGAACGAGCGCGCGCGAGAGAGGTCTTCGCGGAGGTCATGGCGCGCGTCGGCGACGAAGGACGCCTGCGGACGCTCGAGCTCAAGCACGCCTACGCCGACCACGACGAGGCGCGCCCAGCGCTCGTCGCGCTCCTCATCGGCACGACGCACACGGGCCCCGACAGCGCGGAGGCGCTCGACCGGCTCGCGCTCTGGCGCGGCCACTCGGCGAGCGACGGCACGCCCGACTACCTCATCGCGCGCCAGCACTTCCTCGCGCGGCGGTACGCGTTCGCGCTCGAGGGGCTAGGCGACGCCCGCCTCAAGGGCCTCTCGCTCCCGCGCGTCGCAGCCGAGGCCGAGCGCCTCACCATCCGCGCCGCGTGCGCGCTCGGCGAGCCGGCCACCGCCGAGGCCGCGTTCGCACGCTACGAGCGAATGCCGGGCCTGCCACGCGAGCGCCTCAGGGCCATGCGCGATCTGGTCGGCCGCTGCCGGTAGATCGGTCTCGTCTTCACGCGATCGTGAAACCCGTAACCGGTCCGCTAGCGCTCGTCTTTGCTTAGCTGAATGGGCACGTAGCCGACCCGCAGCTTCGCCATCGTGCCCTCGCGCTCGAACCCCGCGAGACCGTAGAGCACGTTCCAGTAGTGGCCGCGCGGCGTGCCGCCGAAAGAGAACAGCGGGAAGAAGTGGAACTGCCAGGAGGTGCCGCCCTCGACCGGTTTCTCGGAGTAGAACGTGTTTCCCGCGACCTGCGAGGTCCCCTCGGTATCGGCGAAGCGCCAGTAGAGAGGAAACACCACGGTCTTCCTCGTCGTCGGCGAGGAGAAGTCCCACAGGATCGGAGCGACGACGAGGTGGCGGTTGTCGTTCTCGCGGCCGGAGTAAAAGAACGGGTAGAGATCGGCCTGCCAGCCGGTGATGCTCGTCTCGTGGCGAAAGAGCGGCGTCACCCAGGTGTTGGTCGACAGACCGCGCCGCTCGAAGCGCCCGAACAACGGGAAGACCGCGAGCTCGTCCATGCGCGGCGAGGTCCCGCGGTAGAAGAACGGCAAGGCGAGGGTGCGCTCGAGGCCGACGTCCGGATCGCGGTACTGCCAGAAGAGCGGCGTCACCATGTCGAGCTCGGTGCGCCCACGGTGCCGCGCGTAGAGGTAGGTCGCGAAGGTGTGCGCGCCGTCGTCCGCCACCCGATCGAAGAAGAGCGGCGTCGCCAGCGTGCGCGCTGCGCCCTCGGTCGCGTAGTGAAAGAACGGCACGAGCGTCGTCCGGGTCGCGCCAACGCTCGTGCGCCGGTAGAAAAACGGCAGAACGTTGAGGCTCTCGCCTTCGCGATCCTTCTCGCGATAGACCGGGCCCCACACGTCGACTTCGCGCGCGCCGCGCTCGGAGTAGCTGTGATAGCGCAACAGCGGCGGCACGATCTCCCACTCGCCCTCGGTGTCGCGACCGTAGAAGTAGGCGGGTGCGACCCCCATCGTGAGCTCGGTCGCGGTGCGCCCGTCACAGAAGGCGCCGCCCTTCCACTTGCAGAACATCGGGCCGACCATGGAGAAGCCGCCCTCGGGGCCGCGGTCGTGGAAGGTCAAGAGCGGCGGGATGTGCAGGTACCCGCCGTCTTTGCGCGCGCCTTCGAAGACGAGCGGCGCGAGCCAGTTGTCGTGTCCCTCGGGACCCTCGCGGTGCATCGCGGGGCCGACGACGGTCGTGTGGGTCGTGTCGCTCCGCAGCTTCCAGAAGAAGGGGAAGACGACGTCGGCGTCCTCCTTCGGGCTGCGGCGCCGGTAGTAGTTTAGCCCGTAAATCCCCGCGTGATCGACGCCGCCCGCGACCTTCTGTTCGCGCTCGGCCCAGATCGGCGGAAAGAGCCCGCGAGCGCGATAGTCGCCGCTCGTCTCCGAGTAATAGAGGCCGTAAAATTCGCGCGAGACTTCGCTCGTGCGCCCGTACGGCACGCCGTCGGGATCGAAGTCGCTGCCGAGCGTTTCAGCGAGTTTCGTCGGGATCTTCGTCGGATCTTCGGGGAGCTGCGCGGACTCGGTCGGCAGCTGGCTCGGCCGATCGCCGCCCGACGCGGCGCCTGTTTCGGGGCCGGGAGGAGCCTTGCCCTTGGCCCCGGGCCCCTGGGGCAGCGCGGTCTGCGGCACCGTGGGCGTGCCCGTCGCGTCGAAGGGCGACTGCGCGCGCGCGTCGCCGGCGAGCCCGAGCGTGAGTGCCAAAGCGATGCTGCACGCGAACGACGCTCCGAGCCGCAGCTCACGGCACGACGGCGCAAACAATGGCGCGAGCCCTGGCGCACCGCACGAAGCGGAGCGGCGCAGCTCGCGGCGAGCGAGGGGGCGGCGCATCGTCCTCGTCATGCGCTGCCCGCCGAGCCCGCTGCGGCGGCGCCCGAGCTTGCGAGCATGGCAAGGGCGACCTCGACCGCGGTGGCGAGCGGAGCGCGCGTCTGCTCGTGCCGCTCGAGATCTTTCAAGGTCACCTCGCCGCGCTCGAGCTCTTCTTCGCCGAGCAGCACGGCGAGCCGCGCCTTCATGGCGCTCGCGCGGCGCAGCATGGCCTTGAGGCTCTGGCCGCGGCCGTCGAGCTCGCACGAGATGCCCCGCTGCCGAAGCGCCTTGCCGAGCACGAGCGCCGGGCCCGTCGCGCGCTCCAGCATCGGCGCGAGGTAGCACTCCGGTCCGGGCCGCGCCTCGCCCGCTGGTGTGACGGCGAGGACGCGCTCGAGGCCCATCGCGAAGCCGAGCGCCGGCACCGGGCGCTTGCTTCCGAGGTGAGAAATCATCTCGTCGTAGCGGCCGCCGCCGAGGAGCGCATCCTGAGCGCCGAGCTCGCCCGTCGTGATCTTCAGCTCGAAGAGCGTGCGCGTGTAGTAGTCGAGGCCGCGCACGAGCCGCGGATCGAGGACGTACGGCACGCCGAGCTCGTCGAGGTAGCGGCGCAGCGCGGCGAGGTGCGCGGCGTCGTCGTCGGAGAGCACGTCGGTGACGCGCGGCGCGCCCTGACTCGCCTCTCGGTCGCGCGGATCCTTCGAGTCGAGGATCCGCAGGGGGTTGGTCGCGAGGCGCCGCTGCGAGTCCTCGCTGAGCGCCGCGGACATCGGCGTGAAATACTTCGCGAGCTCGTCGCGGTAGCGCGCGCGCGTGCCCGCCGAGCCGATCGAGTTCACGTGCACCACGAAGTCGCGCACGCCGAAGGCCTGCACGAGCTCCGCGCAGAGATCGATCATCTCCGCGTCGCAGGCCGGACCTTCGTCGCCGTAGACTTCGCAGCCCGCCTGATGAAACTGCCGGTACCGTCCCTTGGCCGGGCGCTCGGCGCGGAACATCGGGCCGATGTAGTACCAGCGGCTCACCGGCTCGAGCGCGGCCAGGTTGTTCTGCACGTACGCACGCGCGGCACCGGCGGTGCCCTCGGGCCTCACCGTGAGGGCGTCGTCGTGCCGCTGGAACGAGTACATCTCCTTGCCGACGACGTCGGTGTCTTCGCCGATTTCGCGCACGAAGAGCTCGGTCGACTCGATGTGCGGCGTGCGAACTTCGCCGTAGCCCGCGCGCTCTACGAGGGTACGGAAGGTCCGCTCTAGCCGTTGCCAGCGAACGGCTTCGTCGGGCAGGATGTCCTTCATCCCACGGACGGCGCGCACCACCATGGCTGCGGCTTATGGTAGGAGCGTGGCGCCGGGTCAAGCACGGCGCGTGACACTTTCTCCATGGCACACGTGAAGAAACGCGAACGCGTCGCGGCCCTCGATCTCGGCAAGGCGCGCGTGGGCCTCGCGGTCGCCGACGAGCTCGGGATGCTGGCCCATCCGCGGCCGCCGCTCGATGGGCGCAAGCTCTCGCCGCTGCTCGCCGAGCTCGCGAAGCTCGCCGAGAGCGAGGGGATCGGTCGCTTCCTCGTCGGCTTGCCGCGCACCCTCGCCGGGGAAGACAGCGTCGCCGCCCAGCGCGCCGCCCGCTTCTGCCAGAAGCTCGCGAACCTGACGCTCCGCGACGTCGAGCTCGTCGACGAGCGGCTCACCACCGTCGAAGCGACGCGGCGCCTGCGCGAGCAGGGCCTCGACCGCGAGGACACCCGGGCGCGGGTCGACAGCGAGGCCGCGGCGATCCTGTTGCAGCAATGGCTCGACGCACGGCGCTCGCGCGGCCGTTAGCGAAGGCGACGACGCAGGCGGGGCCGCTTCGGGCCGAGAGGCTCAGCGCCCGAGGCGGCTGCGCTGCTGCATGACCCAGGGCGACGGCCCGCTCGCGTTGCTCGTGACCGCGAGCGTGCGCTGCTTGCGGAAGGCCGCGACGGCGAGCGCGACGGCGAGCTCTTCCTGGCCCGCGCCCTCCGCCGTGCCGTCGGCCGGCGGCTGAGCGCCAAAGAGTTGAGACTTGTGCGCCTCGATGAAGCCCGTGTCGTAGTGGCCGGCGGCGAAGTCGGCGTTGTCCATGATGCGCTCGAGGAAGCCGAGGTTGTTCTTGATGCCCGAGACGACGTACTCGCCAAGCGCGCGGCGCATGCGCACGATCGCTTGCGCGCGGGTCGGCGCCCACACGCTGAGCTTGCTGATCATCGGATCGTAGTGGCTCGACACCTCGGCGCCGGCGTAGACGCCCCCGTCGTCGCGCACGAACGGACCTTGCGGCACGCGCAGCGCTCGGATCGTGCCGGGCGAGGGCATGAACCCCGCATCGGGATCCTCCGCGTACACGCGGCACTCGATCGACGCGCCCCAGCGGGTGACGTCCGCTTGCGAATATCCGAGCCGCTCGCCGGCCGCGACGCGCACCATCTCGCGCACGAGGTCGATGCCCGTCACCCACTCGGTGATCGGGTGCTCGAC
>SYFR01000305.1 GCA_005800325.1 Myxococcales bacterium
ACGCGAAGCACTGCGGCGCGTGCGGCAAGACCTGCAACAGCGCCGCGCAGGAGCTCTGCATCGACGGGACGTGCAAGGTCCAGCCGTTCAGCTGGAACGTCCTCGCGCAAAAGGACATCGTCTACGCCGGCCACGCCTTCTTGTTGCTCAAGCTCGCCTACAACTCAGCGACTTCGGTGTCGGCAAACTGGTGTCAGGAGTACACGAACCTCTGCACCTCGTTCGGCTACAAGCCGACCGGCTGCGGAGTCCAGTTCACGAGCATGAACAACGGCTACGGGGTGTGCGCGACGCAGTATCTGTCGAGCCTGCCGGACAACTCGCTCGGCTGTAACCCGTCGAGCAGCATCGCCGCCGCCGCTAAGCAGAACGGCTTCGGCGACGCCAATTATTTCAACTCGTTCGGGTTTCACTACTGCGACAGCTCCTCGTGCACGAAGACCATGTGCAGCGGCCAAAATTGCAGCTCGGCGCTCAGCTACTTCGACTACTCGCAGCCCTACGGCTACACGCTTTGCAAGAAATGAGGGGCCGGGTTCGGACTCGGCGGACTACGCGGACGGCGGCTCGGCGAGCCACGCGAGCGCGCCCTCGACGTGGCGCCCGAGGTCCGCGGGCAACGCGTGATGGATGGGGCCGAAGCTGATGAAGCGCGCGCGGAGCTGAGCGGTGTTCGCGCGATGGGCGAGGAGCTGCATGGTGCGCCGCGCGCCGTCGAAGTCGCCCGATGCGAGCACCATGCGCGTGATGCCATTGGCCTTCAGCTTCGCGAGGTCGAGCTGCGCCGCTGCGCCCATCAGCACGAGCGCCCGATAGCGCCCTCTGCTCGCGTACGCGACGTCGCGTGCCACGAAGGCGCCGCGTGAGAACCCCACCAGCACGTGGCGCGCGTCGGCGTCGAAGTGCTCGGGATAGAGACGAGCGAGCTCCGCGAGGACGCGCTCGAGATAAGCGGCGCGATCTGCCGGCGTCCCGCTCCAGTCGCGCGCCGAGCCGCAGCTCTGGTTGCCTTCGGGGCAGACGAGCCACGAGCCGTCACGCGCCGCATCGCTCCACCACTCGCACGTCGCTTGCGGCTCGCCGCACATGCCATGAAGCATGACCACCGCGGGCGCGCCACCTTGAATGGCTTGTCGCGGCGGATAGGCAAAGACCGCTTCGCCGCTCGCGAGTCGAAAGCTCACGCGCTCGCTTGGCAGCGCCGCCGGTGCCGTGGCTAGTCGCTTTGTCAATGCCGCTTCCGTCGCCGTTGCCGGTCGCTCTGTCAATGCCGCATCCGCTGCCGGTGCCGCGGCTCCGGGCGTGTTGGGTTGCGACGCGGTGACGACGGTCCTCGTCGGGAGGGTGGCGGCGTGGAGCGGCGTTCGAAGCTCCGTCTCGAGTACGAAATACGCGACCAGCGTCAACAGGACGCCGGCGCCGAGCTCGACGCGGTTCATGGACTGCCCCTTTCGCCGCGAGCGCCGATCCACTCGTGCGCGCGGCCGCATGCGCAGCGTCTCCGCTACGCGCCTGGGGACGCCCGCAGCGTGTCAGCGCCGGCGTGTCGTCCCGATGAGACCGACGTCGCGCGCCCGCGCCAGAGTGTGACGGCGACGCCGAAGCGAGCGCCCGCCTCTAGCGCCCGCCACTGACGCTCGCTGCGCTTCAGCTCCGGCTCTCAGAACAGCGAACTCTCGAGAAACGCCTGCAAGAACGTCTTGGCGTCCGGCCCCGGCGGCGCGGGCAAGCCGCCGAAAACCGCGAACTGGTGCCGCAGCCAAATATTCTCACGCATCGACGGAAACACTTGCAGCGCGTGGTCCCAGAGTGGGTTGCTTCCCTCGTCGTAGCCGCTGCGGTCCATGGGCCACGCCGTCACGTCCGCCACCTCGACCTGCAGCTTCTCGGTCAGCGCTTTGGCCAGGCCCGCGATGGCGTTGAGGTTGCTGCCTCCGGTCATGCGAAGGCGCGGCGACGTGCCGGCGGCCTGGCGCGCGCGAAACCACTGAATCGCCTCCCCGCCGTTGGCCGCCGTGTTCACGGTATCGAACGCGTAGACCTCGTCGATGCGATTCGTGTTGGCGCGAAGGGCACGCCATAGCGCCATGCCGCCCCCGCTGTAGCCGGAGATCCCGAGCCGGCCGAGCCGCACGTTGGCGAGATTCTGGGCAATCTTCCCTTGGGCCCACAAGAGGCGTGTCGCTGCGGTCGCGAGCGCCGGCAGCCTCATCCCCACGGCGTGTCCGAAATCGCTGCCATTGGGCCAGGGGTGCAGCATCACCAGCGGCCTTCCCGACCGGAGCAGCGCCCGCTCGAAGCCGGCGCGCAGGGACATCTGCACATTTTTCGGATTGCGCTTGTCGTGCAGGAAGACGTCTGCCTCAGTCGAATCCGTTGCGCCCGCAATTGGAGCCAGTAGATAGCGGGTTAGCCGATAGTTGTAGTGACGCTGATCGATGCGCGTGTACCCCTCTGTCGCTGGCCTGAAGAAGGCGAGGCACGAGACGTTGGCGCTCTGCTCGAGCTTCGCCGGGCAGAAGCTTGCGAACCAGAGTTTTGGATCGCCGCTGGTGTAGCCAAGGGCCTCGAGCTGCATGCCAGGTGTCTCGGCATCGCGCCTCTGCGCGTAGGGTTCATAGAGACTCGTGTAGCGCATCCAAAAGCTGCTGACGTTCACGAACTCGGTGGCGAGGCGAACGCTGGCGACGCCGTGGACGTTGGCCGCCGCGACGACGTCGACGAGCGGGTGCGGCCCGCCGTACTGAGGGAGAGCCACCGCGCGAATCGCCGTCCCCTCCGTGACTTCGAAGGGCTGGACGATTCGCAGCACCTCGGCGGTGATTTCCGGAACCGCGGGCTGACCAGTGGACGGAACGGCAGGCAGGGCGCGAAGGGTTGGCGCGAATCGGGCGAACAGCTCAAAGGTCGTGGTCCCGTCGGGGAGCTCGAACTCGACTCTTCCCGTGTACTGTTTCGAAGCCACGACGCCTTGCCCCTGCGTGGAGATTTCGATTTGCGCCGCCTTGCCTGCCAAGAGCGCGTGGTGGGCATTGGGCCAGCGGACTTCGACACGCAACGTCACGGCGCCTCCATGGCATTCGGTTCCTCCGGCGGCACGGCGAAGGGCGGGTCGACGTGGCCGGCGAGCGCGAGCTCCACCATCGTCTGGCGATAGACGAGCTCTTCGAAGAAGGGCGGCGGCGCGTCGAGGACGACCGGCGGCACCTCGACCGGAAGCGCCGCGAGCTGCTCGAACACGGCGGCGAAGTCCCCGTCGAACAGCGCGTCGTGGACAGCGTCGATCGCCACGCTGAGCCACGAGAGCTCGGTAGTCTGCGGCGCGGGCAGCGGGGCCGGCGGCGCGGCGAACGGGAGCGCGACCCACGCGGGAACGGCCTCCGGGGGCATGTGAAGCAGGTTGCCGGGAAAGAGGACGTCCGGCCCTTTTGGGTAGTTGGCGTGATTGAGGGCCCAGATTTCCTTCCAGCGATTGGCGTCCCCGAGGTAGCGCTTGGCGAGCCGTACGAGCGTGTCGCCGGGCTGAACGACGTAGAGGTCGGGCGGCACGAACAGCCCGAGGTGAATGGGCAGCTCGGCGAGCGGCGCCGGGAGCACGGGCTTTGCTGGCGCGGGGGCCACGACTTGCGCCATCAATGCGGACGCATCCGCGTGCAAGCGAAGCCGCGTCTGTATGGCCTGGCCACATTGCTGCAGATCGCAAGAGCCCAGGCTCGCCTCCGCCAGAGCGAGGGCGCCCCAGGGGGTCGCATTGCGCGCGTGGTGCACGTCCGTGCGCGTGACCACCATGAGCGTCTGCGGGAGGGCGTCGGGCAACACGACGAGGTCAGAGGCCGTTCGCATCGTCCGCACGTGCTGGTCCTGCTGGGCGACGAGCGGATGCGTGCGGCGCGGTCCAAGATGGCGTCCCGCGAGCCGCAGGGCGAGCTGCGCGGCATCCACCGAGGCGTGCCCGAAGCCCGGCGGCACGCCGTCGACGCGGGCCCTCCCCGTGCCGTCGGTGGTCCGGTCGAAGGAACCCGCGGGCGTCCCGAGGAGCACCTTCACGTCGGCGATCGGTGCGTCGAGCTCATCGACGAGTCGCACCTCGTAATAGGACAGCTCGTCGACCGGCCGCGGCGTCGCCGGGCGCGCTGGCACGACCTCTGGCTCGGCCTCTTCATGCCCGCTCGCGCCCTCGGCGTCGAAGCGCCGCAGCACCGCATCTCCCGTCACGAGCAGAGCACAGAGTTCCTCGAGCAGCGGCCGTGGGCGTTGTCGAAGACGGTCGGCGAGCGCCCGCCAGCCGAGCAGCGCCATCGCGACGCGCGGATCTTCTCGCCACAGCGAGCGTGCCAGCTCCGCCGCCTCGAGCGGGCGCAGCCAAGCTCCGGCGCGCAGGTGTGCCACGCCCGCGCCGAGCCCGAGTCCGTGCCCGAGACGGAGCTCGAGCGTGGCGTCGCCGAGCGGAATGGCCAGTCGCGCCGTCATGTCCGGGCGCCACCTCCGAGGCGCACGACGTGGGCCTCGCTCGAGCTCGCGCCGTCGCCGCTCGTCGTCACGACGAACTGGCAATCAGGGGCGAGCGTCGCGAGCGCCGCGAGCCAGCTCTCCTCGAGCTGGCCGCACGCGAAGAGGTCGAGTCGATCGATGAGCACGATGGACCGCCGAAACGCGAAGAGGGCGCACGTGCCACTGAGCAGCACGGCGTCGCGCTCGGAGTCGCTGAGCTCGTCGAGCGTCAGGGTGGCGCCGTCGACGCGCTCGAACCACGGCATGCCGGACTCGGGCGGGAGGTTCGCGAGGCGCAGCTGCGGACACATGGCGGCGAGCGCCTTGCGAAACGCGGCCAGGCCGTCGGGCGCGTGGCTCGCGAGGGCGACTCCGGTCGACACGAGCTGCGCGGCGAGCGCGCTCTGATCCGCGGCGAGGCGCTGACAGATCCAGCGCACGACCGGCCCAAACTTGTCGCCCTCGCGGTCGACGCAGAGTCGCACGAGGTCGCGGCTCGACGGTGCGCGCTCGACGGGCTGCGGCGGGTCGAGCCGTCGCTGCGCCGGGAAGTAGCAGAGCCTTGATGCGCCTTCGGAGAAGTCCGAGAGGAGCTTCCCCATCCGTGGATCGACGCGCGTGCCCGAGCCGCCGCCGCTGAGCCACGCCTCGACGGGCTGCACTGGCTCGTTCAGCCCGGCGCGCGCCAGCTCGTCGGGGTCGAGGACGAAGGTCACGACGACGCGGCCATTGTTGGCCCCGCGGCGCAGCAGCGAGCGCGGATTCGGTGGCGGCCCATATCCGGCGATACGCTCTTTGGCCACCACGATGGCCTCGAGGAGCGTGGTCTTGCCGCTGCCCGCGGGCCCCGTGACGAGCGCGGTGTCGATGACCATCCCCGTCACGGGATGAGCGAACGTGTAGGCCCCGTCCGGGAGGGCGCGGACGTTCTCCGCGATGACTCGCAAGAGCTTCATGTCATGCGCTCCAAGGAGGTCAGCGCCGCGTCCCAGAGCTCGAACGACAGGACATGAGCGTCGGCGTCGAGCCGCAGCATCTTGCCAAGTCGCGAGCTTCGGCGTGCGCTCACCTTGAGCCAGAGCTCCGCGTGCCAGGCTCCGGAGCCGAAGGGCGCGTCGAATGCCATGACTCGCGCGGCGTCGTGGTCGAGCAGCGTCGATGAGACCTCGCCGAGGCTCAGCTCATCGCGGAGCGCGAAGCCGGCGCGGAGCAGCGCGGCGCTCAACTCGGCGACACGGGACGCCGCGTCTTGCGGGCTGAGAAGATCGAGGTGGGGCGTCACTGTCATGCGCCCGACGACGCCGTGGCGCACCTCGAGCACGGTGAAGTTGCCGGCGTCGAGCTCGAGGCTGGTTTCGCCGCACGGAACCGAGACGCGGTGCGGCAGCGAGGGCTGCATGATCGCCCGCGCGGCAGAGGCAGGAGGCACCTTCATCACCACCGTGGAGCGGCCCGCGACGTCGCGAGTGAAGAGGCCGGGTGCCGCCACGACCCACGGCTCGTTCATGGGTAGTTCCCCCCCTCGGAGGCGCCCTTGGTCGTGAGCTTCCCGAGGTGGTCGAGGTGCGCGCGCGTGCCCTCGACGCCTAAGTAGTAGCCGCCGATGTCGTTCAATATCCAATCCATGCGCTCGTCGATGTCGTAGACATGGCCGCGGCGCCCGTTGGCCTTGAACGGAATCGTCGCCTTTCCCCCTGGATCTTCGCACTGGTCGGTCATGACGACGTCCGCCGGTTTGGCTCCGCCACGCTCGTGCAGCGGCTGCAACCTACCGCGCGGATCGAACCCAATGTCGAAGTCGTCCTCGTGTACGTCCTTGCCAGTGTCGGCGTTCAGACCGGCCTGCGCGGCCTTGGAGATGTCGGGCAGCCGAAAGTTGCCCTCGTTCGCGTCCAAGATTCGCTGCATGGCCTTGTCGTTGTAGATGTCGCGCTGAAGAATATTGACCTGCTCGTGCCAGGCAATCGCGCGCACGTGTTCCTTGGCGTATTTGGGGTCGCCCGTCTTGTTGTACATGTCGAGAGCGGCGAACCCGTCGAGCGCCGCGGCAGGCACCGGAGGCCTGCGCTCCCCCGCGCACTCGTTGAGCTTGTCGAAGCCTTGCTCGTGAAAGAACCGGTGGAGCGGATAGATGTCCAAGAAGAGGCTTCGGTTGCCGTTGCCGAGCTGGTCGTAGGTGTAGTCGGCGACATCCTTCGCCCAAGGCTTGCTCTTGGCCATTCTCTGAGCATGGTCCATGGCGCACCCCACTTGCTTTGAAGCGTAGGCGGCCAAGCCTGCCCATTTGAGGCTCTTGTTGTCGAGATAGAGCTTCGCGTAGGCGCCATTGAGGATGTGGTTCCTCTTGCGGTGGTCGTCGCCCGCGGGAGCGATAATCGCCCGCGCCTCCGCGTCGTACTTCTCCCATAGGGCGCGACAGGCTGCGGCCGCACTCGCGTCGAGCCCGGAGGGACCCTGTCCGAGCCCGACGAACTGAGTGCCTGCGGCTGCTTCGCCAACGCACAGGATCGCGTCGCCCATGCGCGCAGCGGGCTTACCGCTCACGAGGACAGTGCCTGCGCCGGCCATGACGAAACCACCGACGTGGGCGGAGTCCTCGTATATGGGACACACGTAGCGATCCCCGACCCGCGCCGCGGGCCTTGCGCCGGCACCGACGAGCACGGTGGGGCAGCCTTCACCGATGAGCCCGGCGTGATCGGTGAGGTCCGTCGCGCGCGCCGCCGACTGGCCCTCGATGAGGACCGTGCTGCAGCCACGGAGGATCTTGCCAGCTCTCGGCATCAGCAGTTCAGCTTGATGACGGACCCGTTGATGGTGACCGGGCCCCCGCTCGTGATGTCGATGCCGCCGCCGGTCAAGGCGATCGTGGAGCCTCCGGCTTTGAGGAGGATATTGCTGCTATAGACGTGAAAGTTCGGCGTCACGAAGTGCGCGACGCCCTTGGCGTCCACGTAGAGGCCATTGGTCTTCACGAAGTGATTGCCGCCGCTCTCGTCGTGGCGATCGCCGCCAGCCGCGAAGAGGATGTCGCCGTCAGCAGAGGCGTCGATCTTGGCGGCATGGAGGGAGAGCGGACCGCTCACCACCACGTCGGCGCTGCCGCTGATGTTGATGGAGCCGTCGCCGACGACGCCTCCCGTGGCGTTGCCCTTGACGTTGCTCGTGACGTGACCTTCGACGCGAACGCTGACGTCATGGAGCACCTCGACCGCGACGTCGCGCTGGGCGTGCATGAAGACGAGCTCTCTGCCCGCGGCGTCGTCGAACGAGAGCTCGTTGTAGCCCTCGCCGCCCGGGGAGCTGCGCGAGCGCCACGTCGAGACCGTCGCGTCCTTGGGGAAGGACTGCGGCGCGGGCGCGGCGCCGTTGTGAACGCGCCCGACGATGAGCGGCTGATCGGGATCGCCGAGGAGAAAGTCCACGACGACCTCGTCGCCGACGCGGGGCAGACAGACGAAGCCGTACCCGGGGCCCGCCCAGCCCTGCGAGACGCGCACGCGCCGTGTGGTCGAGTGCGTGTCGGCGCGGCGATCCCAGTGGAATTTCACGCAGACGCGGCCCTGGCCGTCGACGTCGATCTCTCGGCCCGGCTCGCCCACCACGAACGCGGTCTGGGTGCCGAGCATGCGGGGCTTCTCCCAGCGGCGCGGCCGCTGCTGCTGCGAGAGCGGTGTGCAGTGCAAGACGTGGCGCGCCGACAGGGCCTGGCAGTGGAGCTCCGAGCGCACCACGAGCCACTCGACGTTCGCGTCGCTGCGCGCGTGGTCGGCGAGCCTGAACGCCGTGCCGGGCGCGAGGGAAAAGTTCGCGTCGAAGTGCGCGAGGCGCGTCTCGCGGCGGGCGAGCTCGAGGTGGGACTGCGCTCGGTTCCGCCCACGGTCGCCGTCTGCGAACGCCCCGACGCAAAAGCCATAATTCTCGAGCGGCTGCTCGCACTTCGCCGCGTCCTCAGCGACAGCAGCGCCCTCGAGCTCGAGCCGGGGCCGCTCGTAGTCGAAGTCGCGCAGCGTGATCGCGCTCGGTGCGATGGCGACCTCGAACCGCGCCTGTCGCACGTGGAACTTGCCGGCGACGAGGTTGGACTCCGCAATGAAGGGAATGGGCTTGAATAACCGAATCTCGGGCGAGGTCACCTCGTCGGTGAGCGCCAGCCGGCCGCTGCCGTCGTGCGCCGACGTGAGGAGGATCCCCTCGTCGGCGACGATGCGCCGCACGAAGTCCCAATCGCTCTCATCGTATTGCGTGACGTGCTCGCGCGCCGGCGGGTGTTCGCCGAGCCGCACCCTCGGCGGAGGGATGAGCCCACCGTATTCGGCGAGGACACTCACTACGATGTCGACGACTGAATGCTGCCGAAAGATGCGAGAGTTGCGGCGCTGCGTCGTGAGCCATGTCGGCGGGACGGCCACCAGGCGATAGAACGAGTCGCCGCGCTCTTCGAGGCTCTCTTGCCCGAGCGACGCGATCAACGCATTGACGATCAGCGGAGTCTCTGGCGCCGGGATCGTGAGCACGATGGGAGAGCCGGCGAGCTTGCCCAGATCGACGTCGTGGTCGCGACTCCGCAGCACGAGCTCGAGGCGAAAGAGGTCATCGACGGCATCCGTGAAGGCAACCTCGTGAACATCGAACGCGGCAGCCTGAGCCAGAGAGTCCTGACCCGGAAATCGGAGCTCGAAGTCCGCGGGAGGCCGTGCGCTTTGGTTCATCGTCGAGCGGTCACGTCACGTTGAAACGGCAGAGGCTCGAGCCCAACGATGCCTTCCTCGAGCGCGAGAGTGGCGTCGATGTCGCTGCCGTGAAGGGCGGCGTCGCTGTCTGCCATCGGGGGCGGCGGGGCCTCGCGTTCACCGCTGAAGGGAAGCGCCGGCTCGAACGCTGGGATCGCGTCGCACGTCGTGTCGAGGCGGCCGCTCGCGGCCTCGCGTAGCGGGGCACGGTGTGCCTTCGCTTGGGCCATGCGTCGCGCGCGTTGGTGCTCGCTCTCCTCCGCGAAGGAGCGCGCATAAAGGTCGAGCGAGCCGCGGTCTCCCAGAGCGGCGCGGGCCTCGAACTCGGCCAGCTAGTGTCGCTCGAGCTCGTGCCACGCCGCCTCGCTCAGCTGGAGATCGGCGAGGATATGCAGGCGGTTGGCGAACGGCTCTGCGAGCCGCGCCGACGCGCGCGCGAACGCAATGAGCTGGTGCTCTACGTTCCACATCCCGCGGCGAACGTAGCGTGGGCGCTCTCGGTGGTGCAAGTGCCATGGCTCCCATCCAGGGCGCGACCGGTGAGGCGGTCACCGAGGACGCGCTCCTCAAAGACGCGGTGGCGCATGGCGAGGCGCAACCGGCCGGCGGTAGCTGGGAAGAAGAGCGGCAGAGCCTGTTGGCGCGGGCTTCCCGCGGTGGGGCTTCCCGCGATTGGGCCGCCCGTAGCTCGACCTCATGTAAGGCCGCGCGAGCGCGCTCGTTGTTCGCCGCGAGGTACGAAGATGATGTTGCGAAGAATCGGGATCGGGTCGCTCTTTACGCTCTTGGCCATTGGGTGCGTGCCGCCCGTGGTGGTGAAGAAGGACGTGGCCACGGCCGACAGCGTGGTCGTCGCGGCGCCGAAGCCGCCGAGGTTGGTGACGCTCGAGCCCGCGAGCGTGCAGCGGCTCATCGCGGCGGAGCAGTCGACGGAGGTCTTGGCCCGCGTGCGCATTCGGGTGGCCGCGGCCAAGCGCGACGTGCGAACGACGGTGAACCTCGCGCTCGCGCTCGACACCTCGGGCTCGATGGAGGGCGAGGCGATCGCGGCGGCGCGGCAGGCGTGCCACGCGATGGTCGATGCGTTGAGCGATGGCGACCGGCTCGCGATCGTGACGTTCGACAGCCACGCGGAGGTGCTGCTCGCTTCGACGCTGCTCGATGGCGCCGAGCGCAAGCGCGCGCACGCGGCGATTGACCAGATCGTGGCGCGGGGAACGACGAGCCTCGGCGCGGGCCTCGCGCTCGCATTGCAAGAGGCGCGGGCGTTCGTGAGCGAGAGCAACATGACGCGCGTCGTGCTCGTGGGGGACGGCGTGCCCAACGACGAGGCGAACATCGTCGCCATGGCGCAACAGGCCGCGGGTGAGAAGATCGCCATCACCGCGCTCGGGCTCGGCATCGACTACGACGAGACGCTGATGGGCCGCCTCGCCGAGGCGGGCGGCGGCAAGTTTCATTATGTGAGCGAGCCCTTGCTCGTAGCGCGCGTGTTCGAGGAGGAGGTCCTGCGGATGCAGCGGGTCGCGGGGCGCGGCGCCTCGGTGCGGTTGGCGGCGGGGCCGGGCGTCGAGATCCGCGAGGTCGTGGGCTTTGCAATGGTGCCCTCGGGGCGCGATCGCTTGGTGGCCATTGGCGATCTCGTCGAGGGCGAAGCTCGGGAGCTCGTCGTGCGGCTCGGCGTTCCCGCGCGCGCCGCGGGCGCCACGATTGAGCTGTTCGACGCCGAGGTGAGCTATGAAGACGTGGTCGTCAATGGCGGCGCGGTGAAGGCCGAGACGTTCTTGGCGTTGAAGGCGAGCGACAAGCCGGACGAGGTGCGCGCAGGCTACGACCCGGAGCTCGATCGAGCCACGGCGCACGCGAGCGTCGCGGCGCTCATTCTGCAAGCGATCGCGACCGCGCGATCCGGGAGCCTCGAGGCCGCGAACAAGCTCCTCGACGAGGCGGAGAGGGTAGCCCGCGAGCGAGGCCGCGCGCTGTCGGACGAGGCGCTCGCTCAGAAGCTCGGCGCATTGAAGAAGCTTCGTGCATCCCTGCCGCAGCTCGTGCCCGCGCGCGTGGCCGCCGTTGCCGAGCCAGCCGGCGGCTTGCACGCGCCGTACGATGGGCCCGGGGTCTTGCAGGCGATGCCTGCCCCGGAGGCGGCGCGCATCGTGCGCGAGGCCCACGCCGCGGCGCGCGACGTCCTGAACTGAGGCTCCTCGCGGCGCTCGCTAATTCTGCGGGATCACGACCACCGGCACCGAGAGCGTCCCGTCATGAAAGTCGGCCTGAAAGGAGAGGGTGGCCTCGCCCTCGCGGTCGCCGGCGAGGATCGAGCGGTCTTCGATCTTCGTCGGCAGGAACTGTACGGCGCCGACGTCATCGACGAGCTCGCTCTTGGCGCTCGCGACCTCCTCGCCCGCGTCGTCGAACACCTTCACGTCGACCGCCACCGCGATGCCGGCGGGGAGCTCGATCCGCTCCTGCGAGAGGAGGACGTCGACCGGCGGCGTCGTCACCGGAGTGAACTCGACCGTGGTGAGGTCGGGATGATCGCAGCCGATAGCCGCGAGGGCGAAGAGCAAGGCCCGGCGCTTCATGGTGTGACCCCCACGTCCACCGTGACCTCGGCGGCGAGCTCGCCGAGCTCGACGAGGAGCTTGCCCTGGCCCGTGTTTTTCGTGATGAGCGACACGACGTTGTCGGTCTCGTCGCCGCTGATCTCCACCACGGTTGCATCCATCGAGGTCCACGTGCATGGCAAGGCGCCCGCGAGGATGTTGCCGTCCGCGTCGGCTGGGGCGGCGCGCAGCTGGATGGCGTCGTCGAGGTCCACGTCGAACGACACATTGCCAATCTCGCCGCTGAAGTCGCCCGAGATGAGCTTCTTCGCCACCACGATCTGCGTGGGCGCGACCGTGTGAAGGTGCACCATGTCGATCACCTCGCTCTCGTAACCAATGGCCATCACCGCCGTGTGCCCGGTCGCGACCGTGTGCCACTCGGCCGTCGCGCCGGCGTAGACGACGCGAAGGTCGCTCGCCGGATTGAGCGATGCGGTGCCCGACGGACCGCCCATTTGAAAGTAGGCCCCGAGCGCGAGCGCGTCGAAGGCGCTGGCCGATACCTTGTGCTCGTCGTCGCACTGCGCGTCGCTGCTGCGCGAGCAACTGTACGTGAAGACGCCGTTGCCGAGCTCGCCGGCCTTTTGTTGTGTCGGCTCCTTCTCGCAGCCGAGCGCGAAGAGCGCCGCTGTGCCGAGCCACTTCGACGTGTGAGGCCATCCCATGTTCAGACCCTCCGCGGCGGAGGCTAACACGCTCGCGCCGCGGCACGCGCTCGTCTATGCGGCTCGGGCCTTGGTGAACTTCGCCGACAGGATCCCGTAGCGCTTCTTCCCGTCGTTGTGGTCGTAGGCGAGCCCCTCGTCGAGGCTCTGATAGAGCCCATTCGCCCGCTTCTCGAAGTGCCGAACCTCGATGCACGAGAGCGCTGGCTGAAACTTGTCGACGATGTCCCACGAGAACGAGATGGGCTCGGCCGGAGTCGGGTCGTGGTTCACGTCGGTGAGCAACAGCAACGTGCCGCCGGGTCGGAGCACGCGGCCGAGCTCGGCGATCGTGCGGTCCAGATCATCAACGTGGTCGAGCGAGTTGAACGAGCACACGATGTCGAAGTGTTCGTCGGGAAATGGCATCGTTTCGGCGGGCGCGGCCACGTAGCGCATCTTGTGCTCGCTGGCGCCGAGGCGGAGGTATTCGCCCGCAAGCGGATCGAGCCCGACGCGCTCATTGGCCATCGCTGCCCACTCGAGGCTGCCGCGCGGACCGCAGCCGACATCGAGCACGCATTTTCCGGCATAGTCGCTCGCCTCGAGCCCGAAGTGCTTCGTGTAGAACGAGGCGTAGTGATCGTTCGTCAGCGTGCCCTCGGCCTCTTTACGGCCTCGCCAATAGGCGAGCTCATGGTCGCCTTTCGCCATGAACCGGGACAAAACGCGCTCTTTCAGCTTGCCGAGGACGCCGCTCATGCCGCGCGCGTATAGCGTACTTCGGCGTCCTCGGGGGACGGGTTCGTCGCGCCAGCGAACGCTTCGGCGATCGCCTAGCGAACGCTCGGACAGGCGGCCAGGCGTGGCTGAAAGCGCTCGGCGCGCGCGGCGGTGTTCTCGTATGCGTGGTAGTCGAGCTGGGCTTCGATCTGCGCGGCGAGCGTGCGCCCGAGGCCTTGGGCGACGAGCGGCTCGGCCTCGGCGCGGTCGTCGCGCTCGTTCGGATCGCGCTCGAGATCGTAGAGGTGGCGCAGCCCGGTGGTGCGGTCGAAGATGAGCTTGTAGGGCCAGCACACGATCGCGTCGGCGAGCCGAAGGCCCTGGATGTCGAGGAAGATCGCGCGCGGCGGGCTTCCCGCTGGACGCGGCGCGAGGAAGCTCTTGCCTTGCCACGAGGGGTGCATCGGCGCACCGACGACCTCCGCGATCGTGGGCAGGACGTCGACGTGCGAGACCGGCTCGGTGCGCGCCTCGGGACGGATCCCTCTGGGCCAGCGAAGGAGGAGCGGCACGCGCGCCTCGATCTCGTGCAAGGTCTGGCCGTGGGTCACGAGCCCGCGCTCGAAGAACTGCTCGCCGTGGTCGGCCGTCACGACGATGAGCGTGTCGTCGAGCACGCCCGCCATCTCGAGCGCGCGGACGAGGCGGCCCACTTGTCGATCGACGTGGGCAAGCGCGTTGTCGTAGCGGTTCTGGACGACGCCGACCTCGCTCTCGGGGTAGCGAAAGTACGTGAAGGTGGAGGGGCTCGGCTCGTCGGGCAAGAAGGGGCGCTCGGCGCCGGGCGCGAGCGTGTAGGGAAAGTGCGTGCTCTGAAGGTTCACGTAGAGCGCGAAATTGCGGTCCGCGTGGCGGTTGAGCCACCCGATGGCTTCGCTCGCCGTGTGCTCGTCCGGCACCGTGCGCTCGACGCCGCTGTCGAGGTGCGTGCCGGTGAAATCGCGCGAGTGCCAGAAATCGGTCGGCGTGTTCGTGGCCTGGAAGCGACGCATCCCCTGCCACTCTTCGTCTTGGCTCGTGATGGTCGCCGTGGCGTAGCCGAGCGTCGCGAAGAGGTCGTGAAACAAGAAGCGCGGGTAATCGAGCCTTGTATAGAGATCGAGGCCTGTGCCGCGCCGCGGCACGAGGGCCGAGAGCACCGCCATCTGCGCGTAGTTCGAGTGCGTCGCCGTCGTCCACGCGCGCCGCATGAGGAGCCCTTCGCGCGCGAGCCGGTCGAGGTTCGGGGTCGTCGGGCGCGCGTAGCCCGAGAAGCCGAGGTGCGAGACGGCGATCGACTCGAGCATCACGAGGAGCACGTTGGGGCGCTTCGTCTGAGCTGGCTCGCGGGCGCGCGCGAGGACGGCGGTCTCGGCGGAGCGTGGCGGCCCCTCGGGAACGCTGGCCTGAAGGTAGGCCGAAGCGCCGAGCGGCTCGGGCTCTTCATGTCCGCCGACCATCGAGCTCGCGAGACCGAGCAGTGGGCCGCTCGCGAACATGTGGCGGGCGAAGCGGGACTCGTCGCGCCGCGCGACGACGAACGTGACGACGGCCGAGAGCGCGAGCGCCATGACCAGCGGGGGTGCTGGCCGCACGGCGACGACGCGCTCGGTCTTCGCGAGAGCGCGGGCGAACACCGCGCCGAATGCGAGCAGCGTCGCGAGGAGGGCGAGCGCCCAGAGCAGGTAGCCGCCCGTCGCGGCGTGGGCGAGGTGCTGCCGCGCGTTGTATGCGAACGCGAGGAGATCGCGGCTCAAGAAGCTGCCGGACAAGATCCGCAGCGCGACGTCGGCGGCCTGGGTGAGCGCGAGCGCGCTGTAGACGGCGACGCCAAGCGCGACCGAGCAGCGGCGGCCGCGATCGGTGTGCACGAGCGGCAGCGTGAAGGTGCCGAGCACGAGGCCGAGGGCGAGCCAACAGAGCGCGCCGTACCCGCAGGCTGCGAGCTCGTGGCTCGGGGTAGAGCCGAGCTCGGGACGCCCGAACGCGCGCACCACGACGAGGCTGGCGGCGCCGAGCGCCACGCCCGCGGTGCCGGCGACGAGCGCGTGCCGGCTCACCCAGCTGTGACCGGGCCGAGCGTCGGCGAGGACGCCCTCGGCGGGGCTCGCGGCGGGGCTCGCGGAGGCTCTCGCGTCGGCGGCAGTCGGTTCCGTCACGCCGCAGCTTAGAGCGGGCATGCCTCCGGGTGCCAAGATCCGCGCGATCTCGTGTTAGCCTGCCGGCGGTGCCGGAGCCTCTCAGACCGACCGTCGTCGATCGCCTCGGTCCGCCGTCGTCGACCGCCGCGCCCGAGGATGCCTGCGTCATCGTCATCTACGGAGCGGGCCTCGGCCGTCGCATTCCACTTGAGGGGCACGACACGCTGGTCATCGGCCGCGATCACGACTGCGAGATCCTCGTCGATGACGACACCGTGAGCCGCCGCCACGTGAAGCTCTTCTTCGACGGCAAGAAATACCGGGTGCGCGATCTCGAGTCGACGAACGGCACCTTCGTCAACGACGTCTTGCGCGACGAGCACGTCCTCTGCGACGGCGACCAGCTGCGTATCGGGCGGGCCATCTTCAAGTTCCTCCATGGCAGCCACATCGAGGCCGGCTACCACGAAGTCATCTATCAGCTGATGACGAACGACGGCCTGACCGGGGCCTTCAATCGGCGGCACTTCGAGCAGCAGCTCGCGAGCGAGCTGGCGCGCGCGGCGCGATACGAGCGGCAGCTCGGCCTCATCTTGTTCGACATCGATCACTTCAAGAAGGTCAATGACACGCTCGGGCACCTGGCGGGCGACGAGGTGCTGCGCCAGCTCGCCGCCACGGTGTCGACCGTGGTGCGCAAGGAAGACGTGTTCGCGCGCATCGGCGGCGAAGAGTTCGCGCTGCTCGTGCCGGAGGCCACCCTCGCCGGGGTCGGTACGCTCGCCGAGCGGTTGCGCGTGCAAATCGAGCTTCGCGAGATCCTGGTCGACGGCGCTCCGATCCGCGTGACGTGCAGCTTCGGCGTCGCGCAGCTGTCGCCGACCCGCGACCTGCGCCCGCGCGCTTTCTACGAGCAGGCCGACCGCGCGCTCTACGCGGCGAAGCACGCCGGCCGCAACTGCGTCTCGACCGCGCCGTGATGGTGGCGAGGTCGCGTCGTGGTGATGGCGCGACCGCGTCGTGATGAAGGCGAGGCCGCGGGGACCATCGCGGAGTTGGCGCTGGGGGAGAGGCCCCGTAGACTCGAGGCCATGATGCAACGGACCTTGCTTGGATGCGCGCTCGCGACGTGGCTCGCGGCGCTCGGGTGCAGCGAGCCCACGTCGGAGGGTCCGGGGCTCGTGACCACGACGGCGACCTCGACCTCGTCGTCGACCGCGGGGAGCGGCGGCGCAGGCGGGCAGGGTTCTCTGAGCGGCAGCGGCGGTGCAGGAGGCGCCGAGCCCGAGTTCGGCCCGGGGACCATCACGATCACGACCTCGGAGCTCGCCGGCTACGAAGGCATGAAGTTCGTGGCCGTCGCCATGGACATGGAGGGCCAGCACGCCGCGAAGTGCGAGACGATCTCCGGCACCACCTTCACCGGGACGCTCGGAGCGATGCTCGGCAGAGATCCGTGCAACTCCGGCGAGCCTGCGAAGCTCGAGCCAGGTACGTACTACGTGCACGTGACCATCTTCAGCGCCGACATGTTGCAGCAGCTCGCCTGCCAGCCCGCTTACGTCGAGGTGAACGGCGACGTCACCGCGACCTTGCCGCCGCCGATGCCCTGCATGTGAACGGCGGGGGCCGCCGCGCTACGGCCGCGTGACGCGAAGTGCCGCCGCGCTACGGCCGCGTGACGCGAGGCAAATCGACTCGTTTGCGTCGGGCCCGAAGAGGGGGGATCCTTTCGGAAGGATGAGCGTCACGCCGCGCCTCCGAGTCGTTGCGGGGTCTCCCCCCGAGCTCGTCGTCTATGACGAGCTCGGCGCGTGCTCGTACTTGCCCGAGCAGACCTGGCGCTTGCCGCTGCGCCTGCCGGTGCGCTCGCTCACCCGCGAAGAGATGAGCGAGCGGCTCGCGTCGGGCGATCGCCGCCAGGGCCGGCTCTTGTACCGCACCGCGTGCCCCGAGTGCCGCGCGTGCGAGCCGATCCGCCTCGATCTCGCGCGGTTTCGTCCCGACAAGACGCAGCGGCGCGTGCTGCGAAAGGGCGACGGTGCGTTTCGACTCGAGCTCGGTCCGCCCGAGATCGACGCCGAGCGGGTGCGGCTTTATAACCTCCACAAGCACGGGCGCGATCTCGCCGCGGGCGAGCGCACGACGGATCTCGAGGCCTATCGTTCGTTCCTCGGCGAGAGCTGCTGCGAGACCTTCGAGATGCGCTATTACGCAGCGGACGCGCTCGCCGGCGTCGCGCTCGTCGACCGCGCCGAGGACGCTCTGAGCGCGGTCTATTACTTCTGGGATCCGGCCTTCTCGGCGCTGAGCCCCGGCGTCTACTCGGTCCTGAAGCAGGTCGAGCTCGCGCGCGCCCAGGGGCTTCAGTATCTCTACCTCGGCCTCTTCATCGGGCCGTGCGCGAAAATGGCCTACAAGGGCGTCTTCTTGCCGCACGAGCGCTTGGTGGGCGATCGCTGGGTCGAGTTTCGCGAGCGCCCGCAGATCCCGCCGCGGCGCCGCCGGCAGGCGAGCACGCCTCCGCTCCCGGACCCGTCTGCGCGCCCGGTCACGCCAGCGCTCCCTTTCACGGCACCGCTCCCGGTCTCGGGTGCCGGCCCAGAACGCCGCTAGCTCGCGGCGAGCTCGAGCTTACGATTCTCCGGAGAGCGCGGCGGAGGCCTTCGATGCCGCCTCGACCGCCGTAGCGGCGGCGGCTTTGGCGGCGCCGGCGGCGAGCCCGGCGATCGTCGCCGTGTCGAGGGCGTGGACCGTCCACTGATAGGTATTCTTGGAATTGCACGAGCAGGGACCGAGGTAGTTGCCATTGGCCTGCTTGGCGCCCGGAACGTCGGCCGGAAGCCCGCCATCGTCGACGTCCGCCGGGAGCGACATTCTCAAGGTGTCCTCCGTCAAGTCAGCGCTGCCACGAGCAGGGTGTGATGAGCATAGTTGTGAAGATCGGCCAGCGTCTGAACCGAGACGGCGCTGACACCCGGCACTTCTTCCAGCGTTCTTCGCCACTCGGCGTGGGTGAGAAACATCGCGTCCCCATCGGGGCCCGTGTAGCTGTCGGACTCCGTCGCGTAGACCATCTCGGTCTCGAGCCGATGGCAGCGATTGCGGACGCGGTACCAGAAATCGAACTCGGCCATGCTGTCCTCGAGCAGGACGATGCGACGCCTCGTCACCGGACGCGCCTCGGCGAGAAGCGCCTGCGCGTGCTCGCGACCCAGGTGGTGCAGCACGTAACAGAACATCGTCACGTCGAACGAGTGATCGGGGAACGGCAGGCGGAAGCCGTCGTAAGCCTCGAGCGCGATCCCCGGCCGCGCGACCGGAGGCGCCAGATCGACGCCGACCGCATCGATGTCGCGAAACAGCTGGAGTCGCGCCAGCCAGTGGCCGCTGCCGCAGCCGACGTCGAGCACCCGATCGCCATCGCCGAGGATCGACGCGAGGCGATGGGCCACCAGCAGATCCGAGACGGTGTGTTCAGCCCACGGACGCGCGCCGCGCCGCGAGCGGTTTGCCGCCTTCGCCGCGAGCGACTGCACCGCTCGGAGCGCGACCGATGCGAGCCGGACGCGCAGCTTGGGTCCGCTTTGGGCCATGGGGAGCAGGGTGATGACGGGCGAGAGTTATGGGGGGCCGGAGGAGACCGCTTCGACCTACCACAACCGGCTAGTTCAAGCGATCTGCGAGACGCAGAGCTCGGCGCCTCGTGCCCTGTGCGGCCGCGGCCCGGCCGGGGTCACCGACGGCTTCACGGAGGGGATCACGGCGTCCAGCCGGTGACGACGCTCGGCGAGTCCTCGGTGAGCCACACGCGCTGGTCGACGGCGATCGGCCCGGGCCAGACGCTCTCCTTGCCTCCGGGGTAGACCACGCGGATTTCGTCGACGCTGCTCGCCGTGCCGAGCCCGAAGTGCAGGTAGAGGGAGTCTTGCCCGCCCTTGCCGGTGCCGCCCTGGACGTGGCGAACGCGCGTCGTGCCGCCGGCCTTCACCTTCACCGTGGCGCCGATGGCGTCGCGGTTTGCGGTCGTGCCGCGGGCGCGCACCTGCAGGAAATGGCCTTTTTTCTCGGGTGAAACGTTGTTCACGAACAGCGTCGAGGCGAAGAGATCGACGTCGCCGTCGTGATCGAAGTCGGCGGCGGCGGCGCCCCAGCCGTCTTCGGTGGTGATGCCGGCGTGGTAGGCGTCGAGGGTGAAGGTGCCGTCGCCCTTGCCCCAGTAGAAGTCGGTCGGCCTGCCGGGATAGATGGCAGTAATCACGAGGTCGAGCGCGCCGTCGTGATCGAAGTCGGCGAGCACCGGCACCGAGTGCGTCTCTTGGTAGCGCAGGCCCGCGAGGCTCACGGGCTCGTCGAAGGGCCCAGTGATGTCGGTGAAGAGGCCATTGTCGCCTTGCAGGAGCACTTGCGTCTTGTCCGAGAAGTGGAAGAAGCGCGGGTGGGCGAGGTTCGCGGCCACGAGATCGAGATCGGCGTCGTTGTCGAGATCGCCCCACGCCGCGCCGATCGTGTGGCCGTAATAGAAGCCGCTCTTGGTGCCGGCGAGCCCGAGCGCTTTGCCCTGCTCGCTCACCATGCCGCCGCCGTCGTTGCGGTAATAGAGGTTCGCGACGAGCACGTAGTTGTTGATGAACAAGTCGACGTCGCCGTCCCCGTCGGCGTCGGCGGGCGCGACCCCGCGGCTCGGGGTCTTGATGTTCTTGAATCCTTGGAGGCCAGTCTTCGCGGCGAACGTCCCGTTCTTGTTGTTCGTGAATACGGTGTCGATGTAATACGAATAGTCGACCCAGCAATTGAAGTTGGCGACGTAGAGATCGAGGAAGCCGTCCCCCTCGAGATCGAGCCACGCGGCGGCCGCAGACGGCGTGTGCGTATTGACCATCTTGGTCGCGTCGCCGCAGTAGTTGTAGCTCTGCGCGTCGTCGAGCCCGGCCGCGAGCGTGACGTCCGTGAAGGTGCCGTCGCACTCGTTGTGCATCAGGTAGTCGCGCGTCGAGTACGACTCGGAATAGAGGAACAGGTCCGGGCAGCCGTCGTTGTCGTAGTCGCCCCACACCCCACCGGTCACGGGCAGTCCGTCGAGCCCGGCCTTCGCCGTCACGTCCTCGAACGTGCCGTCGCCCAAGTTGCGATGGAGCGCGCCGCCGGTGAGCAGATCGTCGAACCCGTCGGCGTCGAAGTCGCCGAAGGAGACGTGCGCGTTCGTCGGCGAGGACTGTGCCGGCTGAAAGAGGCGCTCTTCGGGCGTCACGTCCTCGGTGTACTCGACGTAGAGCCGCACCAGGAAATCGCGCTGAAACGGGAAGCTCAGCCCATTGAAGAACTGCGCGGCCTCGGCGTTCGGGAGGTTGTAGGCGGACGGGCACGCGTCGAAGGGCTCGCAGCTCTCGGGCTCGCTCGCGTCGAACCAGAAGACCGGCTCGCCCGGATCGGCGTGGTGCGCGACGTAGACGAGCCCCGGGTGCGCGATTTCGATGGGCGCGTCGAAGGTGTAGCTCGTCCACGCGCCCTTGGCGCCGACGTCCCCGGCGCAGCGCGTGCCGGTCCAGAGCGGCGCCTTCGCCCAGAAGTCGAAGCCGTTGTGGCCGAAGTCGCGGTAGAGGCCGGCCTCGAGCTCGAGCTCGGGCGGCGCGTCGGCCGGGAGCCCGGCCCACATCACCTCGAAGCCGTGGATCCTCGCCGGGTGCGCGAGCTCGAAGCGCGCCGCCTCGTGGAGCGACTCGTCGTTGAGCGCGTAAGTGGTCTGTCCCGCGGTGATCTCGAACGTCTGTTCGCGGAGGTTCGAGTCGGGCGTGCCGTCGCCGTAGGACAGCACCGTGAGCCCCATGGCGTCGAGCTTGCCAGTCGCCGTGCCGCAGGCCATCGCGCCGCCCGCGCCGCCCGCGCCGCCGCCGCCCGCTGCGCCGCC
>SYFR01000306.1 GCA_005800325.1 Myxococcales bacterium
CGGCCTTGCCGGCGGCCACGGTAGAGCGCGGCGAGCTGTCGGAGCGCGCGCTCGTGGTGCGCGGCGGAGGCGATCCGGCCGCGTGGCCCGGAGCCGGCGAAGCGTGGCGCGTGCAAGAAGAGGGAGCGCAGCTCATCGCCCAAGCGCTCGCGGCGCGGCCGGGCGACGTGGTGCTCGACGCGTGCGCGGGCCGCGGCGGAAAGACGCTGCTGCTCGCTGAGGCGGTCGGCCCCACGGGCTTCGTCGACGCCGCGGACCGACACCCGAAAAAAATGGCGGCGCTGCGGGCCGCCGAGGCCAAGGCGCGAGGTAGAGCGGCGGCGCACCTCTGCGTTCGCGACGCCGTGGCCGTCGATTGGACGCTCGGCTCGGGAGAGCTCGCGGGGCGCAGCTACGATCGCATCCTCGTCGACGCGCCGTGCACGGGCACGGGCACCTTGCGCCATCGTCCCGAGATCGCCGAGCGCCTCTCGGCAGCAGACGTCGAGCGGCTCGCGGCGCTGCAGCTCGCCATCCTTGCGCGCACGGCCACCCACCTCGCGCCGGGCGGGACCATGCTCTACGCCGTGTGCAGCGTCCTCTCGCGCGAGTGCGAGCACGTCGTCGATGCGCTGGTCCGAACGACCGAGCTCGTGCCCGCGCCGTTCGAAGCCGACACGCTGCGACGGCTCGCCGGAGGCGGCGCGACGTTGCACCTCAGCCCCGCCGCGCACGGCACCGACGGCTATTTCCTCGCGTCGCTGCGAAGAAAATGAGCGCGAACGCGCGGCGCGCAGCCTCTCACGCGACGGCGAGCAGCTCGAGCGCCGCCAAGCTCGAGCACGTCACGCTGATGGTGCCCATCAACGAGAGGCGGCTCATTCTCACGCGCTCGTCTTCGTCCATGACCATGACCTCGTCGAAGTAGGTCGCGAGCAGCGGCGCGAGCTCGGCGATGGTGCGAAACGCCGCGCCGTAATCGCCGCTCGCGGTGCTCTCCTCGATGAGCCGTTTTCGCGCGAAGAAGCCGTCGTAGAGCGCGTGCTCGGCCGCCTCGGTGCCGCGCTCCGGGACCCCGCTCGGCGCGTCCTTCGCGATGTTCGTCGCGCGCTTGAAGACCTCCCCCAGCTTGGCGCGCGTGTCGCCGTCGAGCCTCGAGAGGGCCTCGGCGCGCGCTCGCGCATCGAGCGGGCGAGCCGACGCCACGAAGAGCGATGCGTCGACCGCGTCGTGCGGCAAGGTCTCGCCGAAGAGCCCCTTCTCGCGGTCACGAAAGAACGCGAGAAGGGCGCGCTTGAGCTCCGCCGCGCCGAGGTCGAGCGCGATCCCCGCGGCAGCGTAGCCCTGGTACGCCGCCTCGAACGCCGCGCCGAGCTCGAGATCGAAGCCGTGCGCGAGCAGCGTGCGCAAGGTCGTGAGGCACGCGCGGCGCAGGGCGTACGGATCGGCCGCGCCCGTCGGCGACAGCCCAACAGCGAAGCAGCCGACGAGCGTGTCGAGCCGGTCGGCGATCGCGACGAGCGCCCCCGGCTTGCCCTTCGCGGGCTCGTCGCCGGCTCCCTTCGGCTTGTAGTGCTCCACGATCACGTCGGCGACCTCGACGGCGTGCCCCTGCGCGAGGGCGTACGCGCGCCCCACCTGCCCCTCGAGCTCCGGAAACTCGCCGACCATGAAGGTCACGAGGTCGCATTTGGCGAGCCCCGCGCCGAGCGCCGCGTGCTCGACCGTCGCCGTGTCGAGGCGCAGACTCCCACCGAGCGCGCGCACCATCTGCTCGATCCGCTCCACCTTCCCGAGCACGCTGCCAAGTCGGTGCTGGAACACGATGCCGCCGAGATCGGCGCGGCGCGAGGCGAGATCGCGCTTCAGATCTTCGCGGTGGAAGAAACGCGCGTCCGCGAGCCTGGCGCGCATCACGCGATCGTTGCCGCGACGGATGATCTCCGGGCTCTCCTTCGTGTTGACGACCGCGAGGTAGCTCGGCAAGAGCCGCCCGTCCGCGCCACGCACGCCGAAATACCGCTGATGCCCGCGCGCGACCTCGAGGATGACCTCCTCGGGAAGCGCGAGAAAATCGGGCTCGAACGAGCCGGCGACGACCTCTGGCTCTTCGACGAGCGACAGGTTCTCGCCCACGAGAAACTCATCGACGATGAGCGCACCGCCGAGCTCGCCCGCCGCGCCCTCGAGCCGCTCGAGCATGCGTGCGCGGCGCTCCGCCGGGTCGACGAGGACGCGGGCCGCGCGGAGCTTGCCTTCGTACTCGCTCGCCCTCGCGATCGGGATCGCTTGGGGGTGGAGGAAGCGGTGTCCGTACGTCTCGCCGGCCGCATGCATCCCCTCGAGCTCGACCGGCACGAGCTCGCCGCCGAAGCGCGCGAGCAGCCACCGCACGGGCCGCCCGAACGCGAAGCTGCCCGTGCCCCAGCGCATCGACTTTCGAAACGGGATCGCGCGCGCGACGTCGGCGAGCAGCGCCGGCAAGAGCCCGGCTGCGCTCTGGCCCTCTTCGCGACGCCGGCCGCGCAAATACTCGCCCTTCGGCGTCGGGACGCGCTCGAGCTCATGTACAGGGACGCCGAGCTTCGCCGCGAACGCCTCGGCCGCCTTCGTCGCCACGCCGTCCTTGAAGGCCGCGGAGACCGGTGGCCCCATCAGCTCCTCGTCGAGATCGGCTTGCCGGTCGGCGAGCGCGGTCACGATGACGGCGAGGCGGCGAGGCGTGCCGAGCGCGCGCACCTCACCGTGCGCGAGTCGCAAGCCGAGGAGCCGCGTCGCCATGAGCTCGGGGAGCGCCGCGAGGGCGGCGGAGACGAAGGATGCGGGGAGCTCCTCGCAGCCGATTTCGAACAACAGATCTTCTTGCATGGTCGTTGGGTCACGGGGTCGGTCGCAGGGCGAGCGCGCGCAGAGTAGAACGTGTTGAGGTCTCGAACGCGCTCAGGTCGCGTTAGCCGCGGTCCCAAGGACCACGTCCGTGAGCGTGTAGCGACGTGCGGGCTTGCCCGACAGGAAGCGCGCCGCCGTGAGCGCCCCGTGCGCGAAGAGCTCGCGCCCCATCGCGCGGTGGGTGAGCTCGATGCGCTCGAACTCGCCGACGAGGTGAACCGTGTGATCTCCGACGATGCCGCCGCCGCGGATGGCGTGCATGCCGAGCTCGTTCGCGCCGCGTTGTCCCACGTCGCCCTCGCGACCATGGACGACGACGAGCTCCGGTCGCCCCTTCTGCGCCGCGCCGGCGAAGAACGTCGCGGTGCCGCTCGGCGCGTCGGACTTCTTGTTGTGGTGCGCCTCGACGATCTCGACGTCATAGCCTGGGAGAGCCGCGACCGCGCGCGCGACGAGCTCGGCCACGAGCGCGACGCCGACGCTCATGTTCGGCGCCCAGAGGATCGGGATCTTCACCGCCGCCCGCGCGAGGAGCGCCTCGTCGCTCGCCGAGAGGCGCGTCGTTCCGCTCACCACGGCGACGCCCTTCTGCGTCGCGGTGCGCAGCATGCCCTCGAACGCCGCCGCCGTCGTGAAGTCGACCAGCACGTCGGCCCCGAGCAACGCCGACGCGAGATCGTGCGAGATCTCGACGCCGAGGTTTCCGGCCCCCGCGAGCTCGCCGGCGTCGCGACCGAGCGCTGGGCTGCCATGCGGCTCGACGGCGCCGACGAGCTCGACGTCGCTCGCCTGGGCGGCGAGGCGCACGACGCTCTGGCCCATGCGTCCCCCGGCGCCGAATACGCAGAGCTTCATCGTCGCGTCGCCCTGCTTCATCGTCGGGTCGCCCTGCTTCATCGTCGCGTCGCCAGGCTCATCGTCGCGTCGCCCTACCGCTCATCGCCAACCCAGCCGCGCACCCTCGGCTCAACCGTGTCCGAGCCGTGCGAGCTCGGCAGTGAGGCTCGCGCGGGTGGCATCGCTCGCCGCGACGAGGGGCAACCGCACGTCGGCCTCGAGCTTACCGAGCACGCGGAGCGCCGCCTTGCACGGGCCCGGGTTCGGCTCCACGAACATCAGCCCGTGGAGCGGCAAGAGGCGCAGATGCGCGCTCCGTGCCGCCTCCCACTCGCCGGCGAGCGCGTGCGTCGTGACGGCGCTCACCTCGCGGGGCAGCACGTTCGAGGTCACGCTGATCACGCCGCGCGCGCCGCAAGCCATCATCGGCAGCGTGAGCGCGTCGTCGCCGCTCAACACGGTGAGCCGGTCGCCGAAGCGTCGCACCATCTCCTGGCAGCGGAGCACGTTGCCGCTCGCGTCCTTGATCGCGACCACGTTCGGCGCGCGCTCGAGGATCTGCGCGGTCGCGTCGAGCCCGAGGTCGACGACGGAGCGCCCGGGAATGTTGTAGAGCACGACCGGGCAGTCGACGGCCCGCGCCGCCGCGACGCAGTGCTCCAAGAGGCCGTCCTGCGAAGGCTTGTTGTAGTACGGCATCACGATCATGATTGCGTCGGCGCCGAGCTCCCGCGCGCGCACCGAAGCGCGAATCGTCGCCTCGGTCGAGTTGCTCCCGGTGCCGGCAATCACGGGCAAGCGGCCCCGGGCGAGCCGCACGACGCGCTCGATCACGCTCGCGCGCTCGTCGGCGGTCAGGGTCGGTGACTCGCCCGTGGTGCCGCAGGGGACGAGCCCCGAGATGCCGCCGGCGACTTGATCCTCGACGAGCACTTCGAGCGCCTCCGAGTCGATGCCGCCGTCGCGAAACGGCGTGACGAGCGCGGTCAGCGTGCCGGCGAACGGTCCCTGCGACATGGCGGCGGGAAGAAACCATGGGCCAGTTTGCGGGGCAAGCGGAAGAGCC
>SYFR01000307.1 GCA_005800325.1 Myxococcales bacterium
CGATGCACGTGAGCCCGCTGTCGCAATCGGTGATGCGCAGACACGCGTCCGACGGGACGCAGCTCGGCGAGGCCACGACGACCGAGCCAAGGAACACGGCCGCGAAGACCGCGGTCGCGGTGAGCAAATCAGAAGAGATCGACACGAGCGCCTACTCCCAGCATCGCTTGCCACAGCACGGTGTTCGTGGGCAAATCGGAGCCCCAGAAGTACACGTTGGCGCTGGGGCTGAAGTTTAGCTCCACCGTCTCGCTCACGCGCAGCCGGTAGCCGAAGCCGAACGTCGCCCCGAGCATGTACTTCGGCGCGATGACCGCCGTCGCCCCGGCGCCGAGGACGATCGTGTCCGACGGCCGAAGCTGGTAGCGCACGTCGGCGCCGAAGCTCGCGACCGGCTCGAGCTCGACGAGCGCGCCGACGGCGAGCTGATGCGTCGGATCTTCGTCGACCCACGCCTCGCCGGCGAAGCGCAGCGCCGTGCGCGAGCGGCGCACGCCCTTCGCGTAGCCCGTGCCTCCCCCCTCGAGGCCGGCGAGGATGTCGATGCCGCCCTTGCCGTGCGCCTCTTGAGCGCGCGCGGAGGCGGCGCCGAGGAGGGTCAGCGCGACGAGGGTGGCGGCGGCAGCGAGGCTCGGAGTCATGCGGCGTCGCCCGGTCGCGTCGATGCGCGAGCGGGCTCGGGGCGCAGGCTGCAGCTTTCGTGCCCCGCGCGCTAGTGCTTTTCGGCCCGAAAAGGGCCCATCTGCGTCGTTGCCTTCGTTGCTCCGGTACTCACGCACGCCCGCGCGCTAGTGCTTCTCGGCGTCGTGCTTCGTCGGGTCGGCGGGCTTCTCGCCATCCTTCGCGGCGGGCTTCTCGCCGTCCTTCGCGGCCTCGGCGGGCTTCTCGCCATCCTTCGCGGCCTCGGCGTCCTTGTCGCCATCCTTCGGCGCGTCATCGGCCTTCTCGCCGGCTTTCGCCTCGGTCGTCGCCTCGTCTTCCGGCTCTTCGTCGCTCGAGTTGTCGATCCCGACGATGACGTCGACGCGGCGATTCTTGGCTCGTCCTTCGGGCGTGTCGTTCGACGCCACCGGCTGGAACTCCCCGTGGCCCGCGGCGCTCAGGCGCGCCGGCTCGATGCCGAGCCGCTCGAGGAAGAACACGACCACCGCCGTCGCGCGGGCCGTCGAGAGGTGCCAGTTCGATCGAAAGTGCGGCGTGTTGATGGGGCGGCTGTCGGTGTGGCCCTCGACGCGCACGACGACGGGCTTGCCCTTCAGCTCGTTGCCGATGAGCTCGAGCAGCGGCGTCGCCTGCGCCGTGAGCTCGTCCGAGCCGCTCGCGAAGAGCACGTCGAGGTCGAGGCGCAGCACGAGCTCCTGGCGGCGGCGCAACACCCGCAGGCCTGCGAGCAGCTCCGGCGGCACGGCGGCGACCTTGACCTTGACGGCCGCAGGGGCGGTCGCGTCGGGCGGCTCCAGCTTGGCGAGCACGCGCATGGTGTTTTCGATGGCCCGCACCGCATCGGTCGACTGCTGCTTGTTCGCGTCGAGCCCTTTCGGGCGCACCCACTTGAATGGCGAGTTCTGGCCGTCGAAAATGCCGGGATTTCCCGAGAGAATGTGGATGCCGAACGACTCCGCGAACGACTCGGAGAACTTGCCGAGCTTGGCCGAGTCGACCTGCGACACGGAGAACATGACGACGAAGAACGCGAAGAGGAGCGTGATGAAGTCCGCGTAGCTCACGAGCCAGCGCTCGTGGTTGACGTGCTCTTCGTGTTTCTTCTTCTTGGCCATGGGCCGTGTCGCTCACCCGCCCGAAGGCGCGGGAGAATGCGTGAAGGGGCTCTGGTACGCGCACGAAAACCGAGCGTGCCGCGTGTCGCAGCTCGGCGACGAGCGGGATGCGCTCGCTGCCGAGAAGTGTAACGGCAGCTTCCGGCCTAGCTTGAAGGAATTTGCCGCAGCCAGAAGCGAGCGGCCGCGGCGCTGGCTCGGGTCGCGGGCGGCATCGTCAGGCAACCCGCGCGAGCTCGGCGTCGTCACGCGCCTTCGCCGCCCTCGGTGGCTTGCCGCTCGCTGTCCTTCAGGTAGCTGCTCAGCCGGTCGCGCACGAGCTTCGGGTTCGTTCCTTCTTGGATGGCGAGCACGCCCTGCAGCAGCATCTCTTTGATCATCGTCTCTTCTTTGGCGCGCAGCTTGATGCGGCCGCCGAGCGGCATGCAGATGAGGTTCGAGATGCCGACGCCGTAGATCGTCGCGACGAACGCCGTGGCGATGCCCTTGCCGACCGCCTCGATGTCCGAGAGGTTCTTCATGACCTGGATGAGCCCGAGCACCGCGCCGATGATGCCGACCGTCGGCGCATAGCCGCCCATCGCCTCGAAGGCCTTGCCCACGGTCTCACCTTCTTCTTCGGCCTGGGCCATCGTGATCTCCATCGTGTCGCGGATCGTGTTCGAGTCCGCGCCGTCGATGGCCATGATGAGCGCGCGGGACAGGAACGGATCGGAGACGTTGGGCGCGAGCTTCTCCAGGCCGAGGATCCCTTCGCGGCGCGCGCGCGTCGCGAGATCGACGATCTCCTCGATGAGCGCCTTGGCGTCGACGTGGTGGGCCTTGAACATCTTTCCGACCCACTTGCCCATGTTCTTGAGAACATCGACCGGGAACTGGACGATGACGGCGCCGGTGGCACCGCCGATGACGATGATGGCCGCGGGGCCACCCATCACGTCCTTGATGAGGCCGTGCTCGAGCTTGTTGCCGAAGAGAATCATGCCGATGCCGAAGCACAGGCCGAAAACGAGACCGAGATCCATGGGTGTTTACCGCGCTCTTGTGTCGAGCTCTTCCGAGGGAGAAAAGACGATGGGACGCTCGCCCTCGCTGCGGCCGAGCGGGCAGACGCCCTGGCCGAGCGTGTGGATGCGGCGCCGAAGCTCTACGTAGCGATCGACGAGCTCGTCGAGCGACTCGCGCACGATGAGCTTGTCGCCGTTCAGGAGGCGCAGCGTCGTGTCCGGCGCCACGTCGATGTAGACGATGTGGTCCGGGTTGATGGCGACGACTTGTTGGTTGAGACGCGTGAGCTTCAACACGGGAGTTGTCCGAAGGTTAGGAGCCAGTGTCGCGATTGGCAATTTCGGGGCCAGCGCGCCCGTGGCTGCTTCGATAAGTGCGCGGGACTCTTCGAATCCTGCGACCACGCGCCGCAGATGAGGAGCCGTCGCCGCCGCGCGCGTCGCAGGGCAGGGCGGCCAGCGCGGATTGGCACGCGGCGTGCTCGACGTTGCGCCTCGTAGGTGCACCCATGAGCATCATCGACAGCCTCGCTCCGCTCCAGCAAGCGCTCAACTATCACCTCGAGCGCCAGACCTTGCTCACGGCGAACCTCGCGCAAGTCGACACGCCCGGATACAAGGCGCAGGACCTCTACCGCACCGACGAAGGCTCCTTCGAGGGCACGCTCGAGCTGGCGCTTTCGTCGAGCGGCGACGCTGAAGCGGCCGCGCCAGCGGCTTCGCCGTGGGAGGTGCGCCACGATCCCTACGCTCCGCTCGGGCCGGACGGAAACTCCGTCAGCCTCGACCGCGAGTCGGTGAAGATTGCGACCAACAACCTCCGCTACGACGCGATTTCCTCGATGATCCGCATTCGCCTCGATGACTTGAGATACGCGGCGCAGGACGGAAAGGGCTGATGCCATGAGCGGAATTGGACCTTCTGCCGGCATCTTCACCGCCCTCGAGGTCGCAGCCTCCGGGCTCACGGCCGAGCGCGGGCGGATGAACCTCATCGCCTCGAACCTCGCGAACGCTCGCACGACGCGCGGCGCGGACGGCCAGCCGTATCGGCGCGTCGAGCCGGTGCTCGAGGCGCGCTCCATCGACGCGGGCTCGTTCGATCCCATCCTGCGCTCGCTCCGGACGGTCGAGATCGTCGACGTGCGACGCGACGATACGCCGGGACCGATGGTCTATGACCCCGAGCACCCGGACGCCGATCCGGCCGGCTACGTGCAGATGCCGAACGTCAACGTCGTGACGGAGATGGTCAACCTCATGACTGCCTCCCGCGCGTACGAGGCGGGCGTCACGTCGATCGAGTCCCTCAAGAGCATGGCCTCCGCGGCCCTGCGCATCGGCCGGTAACGCCCTCGCGTGGCGAGTCCGAGTTTCGCCTCCCTAACCAACACAGCCCCCGCGAACCCCGCCCACGCTCATGGCCATCGAAGGCGTCTACGCAAATCCCGCCATGCGGCTCCAGGCTGTCAGCCAGCCCAACGCTTGGGGCGGCGAGCAAAAGCTCCTCATCGGCGACCTGCGCCGGCCCGAGGACCTGTTCGCGCCCGGCAAGAGCGGCGGCGCGCCGGGGTCGGACTTCGGCGAATTGTTCTCGAGCGCGGTCGAAAAGGCCAACGCTCTCGGGCACGCCGCCGAGGGCCAAGCCGACGCCTTCGCGAAGGGCGCAGCCGACGACCTGCACGGCTCGATGATCTCGGCGAAGCAGGCGGAGATCTCTCTCAAGCTGGTCGGTACGGTTCGAACCAAGCTGCTTGACGCATTCCACGAGCTCTGGCGCACCAATGTCTGAAACACGCACCGAATTCACGCCCTCGTCCGATCCGAACAAGCCGAGCGGCGGCGCGAACGGCGAGGAGCCGCTCCTGCCACCCCGCGTGCGCGAGGTACTCGACCGCGGCCGCAGCGTCTGGCGTCGCCTCCCGGTGATGCTGCGCGTGTTCGCGATCTCGGCCTTGGCCACGGTCGTGGTCGTCGCCGGCTACTTCACCGTGGCGCCGATGGTCCGCGAGAACGCCGTGCTGTTCGCGCAACTCGAGAGCGAGGACGCTGCGGCCATCGTCGAGAAGCTCAAGGCGCAGCAGGTGCCCTACGAACTGACCGGAGACGGCACGACCGTGAAGGTGCCGAAGGAGCTCGTGCACGAGCTGCGGCTCACGCTGGCGGCCGAAGGGTTGCCGCGTGGCGGCACCGTGGGCTTCGAGTCGTTCCAGAACCTGCGGCTCGGCGCGACCGAGTTCGAGCAGCAGGTCGCCTACCGCCGCGCGATGGAGGGCGAGCTCGCTCGAACCATCGGGACGATCCGCTCGGTGCAGCACGCGCGGGTGCACCTCGTCTTGCGCAAGCCGAGCGTCTTCTCGCAAAAGGTCGAGCCGGCCTCGGCCTCCGTCGTCGTGCGGCTCAAGGGCGGCACGCTCGAGCGCGGCGAGGTGATGAGCATCGTTCATCTCGTGGCCTCGGCCGTGGCGGACCTCGATCCCTCGAGCGTCGCCGTCGTGACGACGGACGGGCAGATGCTGCACCGGCCACGCAGCGGTGCGCTCACCGACGACGAGGAGAACGCGAAGAAAGAGCTCGACCAGCTCGCGTTGGCGCGCCAGCACGAGGAGCTGCTCGAGCAGCGCGCGCGCACCATGCTCGAGCGTGTGACGGGCGAGGGCCACGTGGACGTGAGCGTCAGCGCCGACCTCGACGTCTCCAAGATCGAGACGACCGCCGACACGTTCAACCACGCCAAGTCGTCGCTGCGAAGCGAGCAACAGACCGTCGAGCGCACGTCGGCCGGAGACGTCACCGGCGCGGACACCGTCGCCGGCGTCCCCGGTGTCGCGTCCCCACAGGCGGCCGAGTCCGCGGACACCGTCGGCGAGGCTCCCGCCGTCGGCAACGTGGAGGGCACGTTCAAGCGCCAGCACTCCCGCAACTTCGAGATCGATCGCGTTCAGGAGCGTCGAACGCATGTCGCTCAGAGCGTCAAACGGTTGACGGTCGCCGTGGTCGTCGACGGCCTGGAGAAGGATGGCGTCGTCGTGGCTCGCTCCGAGGCGGAGCTCGAGAAGTTCGGCCAGCTCGTCCGCAGCGCGGTCGGTTTCAACGAGGAGCGCGGCGACGTGGTGACCGTCGAGTCGGTGCCGTTTTTCCCGGAGCAATCCGCCGAGGTCGCCGAGGTTCCGTTGTTGCCGATCCCGGCGCCGATCCGCGAGAAATACGGCAAATACTTCCCGTTGGCGCAGGTCCTCGGCGTCGGGATCCCGGTCGCGCTCGTGATGCTCCTCGTGACGCGGAGAGTTCGCCGCACGCGCCGTGAATCCATCGAGCGCGCGCAGCTTGCGCTGAAGGCGAGCGCAGAGGAGGCCGCCAAGGCCGCCGAGCTCAAGCGCCGCGATGACACCATGGTGCGCGAAAGAATCGGGCATCGCGAGGAGGCGCTGCGCCGCGCGAGCGAAGATCCGGCGACCGCGGCGCTCGTTCTGCGCCAGTGGCTCACCGAGCCGGTGGCGGCGCTTCCGGCGCCCGGGGATGCGGCCGCGAAAGGCCAGCCCGCGAAGAAGGCGGCCTAGCGTCGCGAACCAGAGCTTCGCCGCCTGAGTGACGCAGCGTCCGCAAAGCGCGCGTGGCTCGGTCGCCGAGCGTCCAGCCGGCCTCGCTAGACTCGCTTCGCCGGGGTACACGTTTTGCAGGCATCATGCGGCGGATCATGGCGGTACCTCTGAACGACTTGTCCGGACCCGAAAAGGCGGTGCTGTTCCTCCTCTCGCTGGACGAGCGGGTAGCAGCCCCCATCGTGAACGATCTGTCGATCGCCGAGCTAAAGAAGCTTCGCGAGGTGGCGGCGACGATGACCCAAGTGCGCTCCGGCGCGCTCGATAGCGTCTACGCCGACTTCGCCGAGCGGTCCTCGAGCTCCGTCGCGGTCCCGAAGGGCGGGCTGCCTTATCTGCGTCGGCTTACCCGTGATGCGCACGGCGACCGTGCCGCAGCGGAGGCGTTCGACGATGGGGTTCGACGGGCACCGTCCGTGTTCGAGAGGCTCGCTGCTGCGCCGGTGGAGGTGCTCGCAGGGCTCCTCGCCGATGAGGGCGATCAGCTCGTGGCAGCCCTCTTGGCGCAGCTCGACCCGAAGCAGGCTGCGCTCGTGTTGCAGGCGATGTCCACCGAGCGCGAGGCCGCCGTGCTGATGCGGATGAGCAAGATGAGCGACCTGCCGTCCGAGATGCTCGCGGAGGTCGCCGAGGCGATCGTGAGCGAGCTGCCCGAGAACGAGCAGGAGGAGATGGTCAAGGTCGACGGCGTGAAAGTCGCGGCGGACATCCTGAACTCGGGCGGCCGCGACATGTCGACGCAGGTGCTCGAGCAGATCGAGATGCAGCAGCCGGAGCTCGCGCGCGACATGCGGCTCGCGATGTTCACCTTCATCGATCTCAGGCACCTCGACCCCCGGGCGATGCGTACGCTGCTCCGCGAAGTGCCGACCGAGCGGCTCACCATCGCGCTCAAGGGCGCGACGGAAGAGCTCATGACCGCGATTTTTGCGGGCCTCTCCGAGCGAGCCGCGAACCTCATCCGCGACGATCTCGAGGTGCTCGGCAAGGTACGCAAGAGCGAGGTCGATGCCGCGCGGCAAGAGGTGGTTCAGGTCGCGCTGCGGCTCGAAGCCGACGGCGTGCTCGATCTCGGCCGCGGCGGGGAGGAATAACAGGTGGTGTTCGGTACACGAGACCGAGCGCCGGTCGTTCCTGTGCCTTGGGTCGACGGGACCGACGCCGCGCGGGTCGCGGTGCCATCGTGGCTCGGCGCGCGCCGCGTTAGCGAGCTGGCCGATGACGCGGCTCCTCCGAGCTCCGCCTCCGAGCACCGCGGCGAACGCTCATCGCATGTGGCGGTGACGGGTGGGCTCCTTCCAAGTCTCGCGCAGGGCGACGCGCCCGGGCTCGCTCTGCCCGCACCCGCGGAGGAGGCCGAGAGCGCCGACGCGGTGGTGCACGCCCTCGAGGCCGAGCTCGCCGCGATGGAGGCCGCGTTGGCCGAGCTCGCCGAGAAGAACCGCGCGCTCGAGACGCAGGTCGCGACGATGGCGCTCTCGGCCGAGAAGGTGCGACGACAGCTCTTCGAGGGGTGCGAACGCAGCGCCGTGGAGCTCGCGGTGGCGATCGCCGAGCGCATCGTGGGGCGCGAGCTCCGTACCGACCCCGGCGTCGTCGTTCAGTGGGTACGGCAGGCGCTCGAGGCGCTCTCCGACGGCGAGGACCTCGAGGTGCGCGTGGCGCGCGACGTGTTCGAGTCGGTGCCGGCTGAAACTTGGCAAGCGGTGGGTGGCGGCCGCATCGTTCCGATCGTGGATCCGAGGCTCGGCCCGGGGTCGTGCGAGGTGACGAGCGCGGTGAGTCGAATCGATCTGAGTCTCAGCAAGCGGGTTCGCGCCGTCGTCGACGCGCTCGGTGCGAGCGAGGGCCACGGGTGACGATCGATCTCGGACCGTATGTCGAGCGCGCGCGGCTCGCCGATCCGATGCCCGCGGACGGCCGCGTGCACGAGGTCGTTGGCCTGCTCGTCGAGGTCGTCGGGATCCAGGCCGCGACGGGCGACCGGCTCGAGATCGTCCTGCCGGACCGGCGCCTGGCCCTCGAGGTGATGGGCTTTCGGCAAGGCCGGCTCCTCGCGGCTCCGCTCGGCTCGACCTCGGGCGTTCAGCACGGAATGCGAGTCGTGCGCCGCGCGACAGGCGCCGTCGTCGACGTCGGCGAGGGGTTGCTCGGTCGCGTGGTCGACGCCTTCGGCAACGCACTCGACGGTAAGCCGGCACCGCTCTGCTCGCACCGCGTGCCGCTCTATCGCGAGCCGCCGCCGGCGTTCTTGCGCAAGCCCATCGTGGAGCAGGTCGAGACGCGCGTCCGGGTGCTCGATGCACTGCTTCCGATCGGGCGTGGTCAGCGCCTCGGGCTCTTCGCGGGCACAGGCGTGGGGAAGAGCACGCTGCTCGCGATGCTTTGTCGGCGTGCCCGAGCCGACGTCGTGGTCGTCGGGTTGATCGGCGAGCGCGGTCGCGAGGTCGGCGACTTCGTGCGCAACGCGCTCGGTCCGAACGGACTCGCCCACGCCGTCGTGGTCGTGGCCACGAGCGACG
>SYFR01000308.1 GCA_005800325.1 Myxococcales bacterium
CTTCGCCTGAAACGCAATGCTCGTCTCGGCCACCTCGTCGAGGAAGAACGTGCCGCCGCTCGCCTCTTCCAGCAGTCCCTTGCGCGCCATGATGGAGCCGGTGAACGCGCCGCGCGCGTGGCCGAAGAGCTCGCTCTCGAGCAGCGTCTCGGTGATGGCGGCGCAGTTGACCGGGATGAACGGTTTGTCCGCACGCTTGCTGTTCGCGTGAATGGCGCGCGCGACGAGCTCCTTGCCGCACCCGCTCTCGCCGGTGATGAGCACCGTCGCGTCCGTCGGCGCCACCCGCACGATGCGCCCGAGCACCGCGCGGATCGCGTCCGAGCGGCCGATGATGTTCTCGAAGTGGTAGCGCTCTCGAAACTCGCTCGCGAGCAGCTGCATCTGCCCGTGCAGCCGCCGCCCGGCCAGCGCGCGCTCCACCTTCACGAGCAGCTCCTGCTCGGTGAACGGCTTCTGGATGTAGTCGTACGCGCCGTGCCGGATCGCCTCGACGGCTGTCTCGATCGTCCCGTAGGCGGTCATCACGATGATCTCGGTCGCCGCGTAGCCGCGCTTCACGCTGCGAAGGAGATCGAGCCCGCTCTCGGCCCCCATCCGCAGATCGCTGATGATGAGGTCGTAGGCCCCCGTGACGCCGAGCTCCGTGCCCTGCTCCGCGCTCGCGGCCTCGTCGACGGCGTAGCCCGACGCGCGCAGCAAGAGCGCGAGCGTCGTGCGCATGTTGCGCTGGTCGTCGACGACGAGGATCTTCTGGCTCACGCTTGGTGTCCTTCGTCAGTCGGAAAATAGGAGGCTGGGCGCATCAGCAGCGAGGCGCATGCGCCCGCTCGCTCCCACGTCGCGCAGTCTCGGGTCGTCGACGGCACATACCCCAGCACCTCAGAGCTGCTGGGAGAGATACAACTCGACGCCGAGCTTGTCGATCACGTCGAGCTGCATTTCGAGCCAGTCGATGTGCTCTTCTTCGTTGACCAGGATCTTGCGCAGCAGCTGTTCGGACACGTGGTCCCCCTGGTCGCGGCAGAGCTTCATGCCGTCGTTCAGGCGCTCGCGGGCGCGCTCTTCCAGCGCCAGATCGCTCAGGAATTGCTCCTTGACCGTCTCGCCCACGTTCAGCTTGTCGAGCTTCTGAAGGTTCGGCACGCCCTCGAGAAAGAGGATGCGGTCGACGAGCTCCTCGGCGTGGCGCATCTCTTCGATCGACTCGGTCCGCACCTTGTGCGCGAGCTTTCCGTAGCCCCAGTTCGCGCACATCTTGGCGTGCATGAAATACTGGTTGATCGCCACGAGCTCGCCGCCGAGCACGTCGTTCAACAGCGCAACAATCTCCGGCTGGCCCTTCATGCCAAGGTCTTATCGCCGATCGCGCGCGCCGAATAGTGCCTCGCGGGCAGCGTGTCGCACGCGGGGTGCCGCAGGCCCTGCTTTCGCTCGCCTCGGCTCAGCTTCCGGTCGCGGCGGCTCGGCCACGACGGCGGACCGACGCGAGCGGCACGAGCCCCGGCCGCGGCGCGATGTCGGACCGCAGCTGCACACGCGACGCCGCCGCCGCGGGCGCGCCGAACGAACACGCTCGAGTGCCGCCGTGCACCACCTGGCGAATGCTCTCGTGGCAGGTGCCGCAGCCGAGCCCGGCCCCGGTGCAACGCGCCACGTCCTCGAGCGAGCAGGCTCCATCATCGATGGCTCGCGCGATCTCGCGGTCGCTCACGGACTTGCAGATGCAGACGATCATCGCGCGGTCAGTTGAAACTGAACTTGAATGTAGTTTTCAATAACGCGGGCGATTCGTCAAGCGGAACCGCCCGCGCGCTAGCGGAAGCCCGCGACTCGCCGAGCAGAACCGCCCGCGCGGCGGCAAGAGGCCCGGGCAAACGCCCGCGCCGCCGCCTCTCGCTACATGCTCAGGCCGCCGTCGACGTCGATGGTGCGGCCGTTGAAATAGTCGCACTCGATGATGAACCGCGCCGCGAGCCAGATGTCCTCGGGGACGCCGATCCGCGCGACCGGGATCATCGCCACGAGCGCCTCGCGCGCCTTGTCGCTCATGCCGTCGGTCATCGGCGTCTTGATCATGCCCGGCGCGATCGCGCCCACGCGGATCCCGAAGGGCGCAAACTCGAGCGCCCAGGTCTTCGTGTTGGCCGCGAGCGCGCTCTTCGCCGCCGAGTAGTTCGACTGCCCGCGATTTCCGTAGCGCGCGATCGAGCTCATGTTGACGACCACGCCGCGCTGGCTCGTCTCGGCCATCTTCGCGACGACATCGCGCACCATGAAGGTCGCGCCCGTGAGGTTGATGTCGATGACCGCCTGCCACTGCGCCGCGCTCAGCTTCGCGATCGCGCCGGTCGCCTTGTCGCGCTTCACGAGCAGGCCGTCGCGCAAGATCCCTGCGTTGTTGATGAGCCCGGTGAGTCCGGCCATCGCGTCATGCGCCCACGCGACGAAGGTCCCGATGTCCGCCTCGCTGCCGACGTCGAGCTTGCGCGCGACGATCGAGCCCTTGAGGAGCTTCGACTCCTCGACGAGCGCGTTGAGCCCCTCCTCGTTGACGTCGCCCGCGGCGACCTTGGCGCCCGCCTCGGCGAGCCGCAGCGAGAAATGGCGCCCGAGCCCTTGCGCCGCTCCGGTGACGATGATCTTGCAGTCTTCGAGTCGCATGTCGTTCCTCCGCGGGCTCCGTACCATGGCCAGCGGCCCGGCCAACAGGTCGCAGAGCCCCGAGGTCCGAGAGTCCCCGCTCGCGCCTTGCCCGCCGCCTGGCACCTCGTTATCACCTCGCCATGCGAACCGTCGTGCTCCTCGTCGCCTTGTCGCTCGCGACCGTGTTCGGCTGCAAGAGCTCGCAGCCCGAGGCGCTGCCGGTGCCGGCGTCGTCCGAGCCCGAGGGCCGAGACCTCGTCGAAGGGGCCGTCGTCGCCGCGTTCGAGACCGTCGGCACTCCAAAGAAAGTGCGCCTCTACAAGGTGATCGAGGTGAAGTACTTTCCGCCGCCCATGTCCGACGCGATCCTCATGGTCGCGTACAACGAGACCGGGGCCGACTTCCAGGAGGCCGCTCGGCTCTACCAGCAAGGCGGGCTCACGGTCGCGCTCGCCCACGTCGATGTGCAGCGGCACCTCTTCCGTCGCCGCGACTATCGCGTGCTCGCCAACGTGCCAGTCACCAGCGCCGATCGCAGCGCGCAGCCCGTCGACCCCAAGATGCCGGACGATGCCAAGAAGCCCTGAAGAAGCAGCAGGAACAGCAGGAGCAGCACCAACAGCAGGAGCACCGCCCGTAACGCACGGCGCCTCGCCGACGGTGCTCCCGATCGCGTGCCTCGCCGACAACTACGCCTACCTCGTGATGTCGCCCGGCGCGCGCGTGGGCGTCATCGTCGATCCGAGCGAGAGCGCTCCCGTCGAGGCCGCGCTGCGAGGGCACGACGTCGAGCTCGTCGCCATCCTCGCGACGCACCACCATCACGATCACGTCGGCGGCAACCTCGGCCTGCGTGCCGCGCGCCCGGGGCTCTCGGTGTACGCGCACGAGAGCGACCAGCCGCTAGGACGTGTGCCAGGGCAAACGCACGGTGTCGCCGACGGCGAGAGCTTCACCATCGCCGGCCTCACCGTGCGCGCGCTCCATGTGCCGGGGCACACGCTCGGCGCGCTCGCGTACGTCGTCGGCGATGCCGTGTTCACCGGCGACACGCTGTTCCTCGCCGGCTGCGGCCGACTCTTCGAGGGCACACCGGACATGATGAGCGCCTCGCTCGCACGCATCGCGGCGCTCGCGCCTTCTACCCGCGTGTATCCGGGCCACGAGTACACGCTCGACAACCTGCGCTTCGGCGCGCACGTCGAGCCGGAAAACCGGGCGATTGCCGCGCGCTACGCCACCGTCGCCGAGCACCGTGCGCGGGCCTTGCCCACCGTGCCGGGGCACCTCGCCGAAGAGCTCGCGACCAACCCGTTCCTCCGCACGCGCGAAGCGAGCCTCCTCGCGCGCTACGAAACCAAAGATCCCGTCGTCGCTTTTACCAAGCTGCGCGCCGAAAAGGACCGGTTCTAGCGGGGCCACGCGTCGCCGGCGAACGGCGTGCGCTGCCACACCTCTTCGAGGCAGAGGCCGTGCGCAGGCGCCGTCTGCCCGGCATCTCTACGCTGCTTCGACGCGAGGGCGCGCGTGATCGCTCCGGGCGCGAGGGCGCCGCGCGCGACGTCGACGACCGTGCCGACCAGGATGCGCACCATGTTGTGCAGGAAGCCGTCGCCGGTGACCTCGATGCCGATGAGCCGCGCGGCGAACGCCTCGCGGACGACGCGCGTCTCGAGCATCGTGCGCGCGGTGTGCTCGCGCCGATCGCGCGCTGAAGCGAACGCCGCAAAATCGTGGCAGCCGCGTGCCGACGCGAGCTCCGCGTCCATGCGCTCGAGCTCGACGTCGCCGCAATCCGCGAGCGCGGGCACGCGCCAGCTTCGCTCGTGCAGCATCGGACAGCGGACGCGATCGGTGTGGACGAGGTACCGATAGCGCTTCTTCTCTACGTCGAAGCGCGGCTCGTAGCGAGGGGCAGCGGCGTAGGCGCCGCGCACCGCCACGGAGTCCGGGAGCCGCTCGTTCAGCGCGAGCACCCACGAGCGCATCGCGAGCTCCCGCGTCGTGTCGAACGCGACGAGCTGGGCCCGCGCGTGCACGCCGGCGTCGGTGCGGCTCGCGCATCGGAGCCGCGATACGCCGCCGTCGAGCGTCTGGATCGCCGCGAGCAGCGCGCCCGCCACCGTCGGCTGCCCAGGCTGCGCCACGAAGCCGTGGAACGGACCGCCCTCGTACGCGACGCGCAGCGCGACCGTGACGCGTCCGTCGTCGCGGCTCTCCTGCGACGGCTCAGCGCGTCCGTCGTCGCCGCGCTCGCAGGACGGCGCCGGGCGCTCGGGATCGTCCGAGCTCGTCACCGCGTAAGCTGCATTCGAGCGAAGCCTTCGCGCTCGCTCGTCACGAGGGATCGGGCTCGGGCGGGGTCATGCACAGATCGAAGATGTTCTGCGCCGCCTCGCAGCACGCCGCCTCGCCCGTGCCCCCCGGCTCGCACAGCGCGCGAAAGTCCGTGCCCGCCGCGAGCTGCTGCTGGCAGCGGATGCCGTACTCGTCGGAGCCACGCAGCTTGCAGCAATCGGCGGTGGGCTTGATCGTGCCGTCGCCGTTGTCGCACGCCGCGACGACGAGGCAACCGTTCTCGCCCCCGGTCGGGTCGCACGTCACCGTGTGCGCGTCGCCGAGCGAGCAACCGAGCAGCGATAGCGCGAGCCCGCCGTAGACGGGCACCGAATATCCCATGCGTCGTCCACACCCCGTCATGGCTCACCTCATCTTGAAAGCGATCGGTACCGTGATGACGACGCACCCCTGCTGCGGCTTAGGGTAGCCGCCGCCCTGGAACTTGCCGACGATGCAGCTCGTGATCGCCGAGTTGCCGAGGGTGTCGTTGACGACGCTGACGCCGCACGCGCTGCCGTCGTTGCCGATGCTGACGCTCACCGTGACCTTGCCCTCGGCACCGCCCTGGCGCAGCCCGCGATTGTAGCAGCCCTGCGCAGTGCCGGCGCGCGATTGCACCGCCGCGTTGAGGGCCCCGGTCGTCACGCCTTGGCCGCAGCCCGAGCACACCCCGTCCGGCGCGCGGCCGCCGGATTTCCCGGACTTCTCGGGCGCCTGCGCCGAGGCCACGGTGGTCGCGGCGCTCTCGGTCGGTGGCGGCGGCGGCGGCGCGAA
>SYFR01000309.1 GCA_005800325.1 Myxococcales bacterium
AGCCTCCGCGCTCGCTGCGGCGCTGGCCGATGCGGCGGCGCTGGCCGATGCGGCGGCGCTCGATGCCGATGGAGTGGCGCTAGCCAAAGCGGCGGCGCTGGCGGATGGAGCGGCGCTCGTGGGGGCCGGCGGCTGTGAGTGTCCCAACCGCGCGAAGATCAGGAGGCACGCCGGAAGGACGAGGGCCGCGAGCCAGCGCGCGCGAGACCGCGCCCCATGTGCGTGACGTCGTGGCCCCATCGCCGCCACTCTGCCACAGGCCGGATGGCGATGGGTAGCTCGGGGGCCGGGGTGAACACCACGCCGACGCTCTGCATCGTCACGCTACGCCGGCGCGCTGAGTCGCCACCTACGCCGGTGCGCTGAGTCGCTACGCTACGCCGGTGACAAGAAGCTCAGCTTGATCTGCTTCGTGCCCCAGCCGGGGAACTTCACGGTCACCGTCGGGTCGGCGCTGCCTTGCACCTCGAGCACCGTGCCCGCGCCGAACTTGACGTGTCGAACGCGCGAGCCGACTCCGAGCCCGGAGTCGCTGTCGTGAGCGGCGCCCTCGTCGCGCTCGACGAAGCGCTCGCCGGCGGCGCGACGGGGCAGCTCGGCGCGGCTGCCGCGGTTCGTGCCCTGGCTCGCGCTGGCGACCGCGGCGCGTCCGCTCGCGGCTGTGCGGTTGGGGTAGCCGCTGCTCGAGGCTGCGCGGCCTTCGTACCCGCTGCTCGAGGCTGCGCGGCCTTCGTAGCCGCCGCCATACGACCGCGAGAGCTCGACGCAAGCCTCGGTGGCAAGGCGGCGCTGCGTCGAGCTTGGCAGATCGAAGAGGAAGCGGCTCGGCGCGTTGTAGCGCGTGCGACCGTAGATGGTGCGGGTCGCCGTGTGCGTGATGGTGAGCTCGGCCTTGGCGCGCGTGATCGCGACGTAGGCGAGGCGCCGCTCTTCTTCGAGCTGGTGCTCTTCGCTCTGGTCTTCGCGCAGGAGCGGGAAGAGCCCCTCTTCGAGCCCCGTGAGCCACACGGCCTCGAACTCGAGCCCCTTGGCGGCGTGGATCGTCATCCTCGGGACGCGCGGCACCTCGGCCAGCGTGTCCGCGTCGCTCGCGAGCGTGATGCGCGCGAGGTAGTCGGTGAGCGACGGCGTCGTGCCGCCGGCGAGCGCCTCGTCGGCGTACTCGTCGAGCGAGCCGAGGAGCTCTTTCAGGTTGTCGAGCCGCGCGTCGGCCTCGGCGTTGTCTTGCGCGCGCAGCGACTCGGCGTAGCCGCTCTCCTCGAGGATGCGCTCGGCGAGCTCGCGAGGGCGGAGCGTCTCTTTCACGTCACACCAGCCGTTCATGAGCTTCGCGAACTCGCTGAGCGCGCGCTTCGTCCCGGCGTTCAGCGCGCCCGTCGCGCAGAGCGGCTCGATCGCCGCGAAGGCCGAGAGGCCCTCTTGCCCGGCCACGTCGATGAGCCGGTCGATGGTCTTGTCCCCGAGCTTGCGCGCCGGGACATTGATGATGCGTAGTAGATCGACGTCGCTCGCCGGGTTGTCGATGAGCCGCAGGTAGGCGAGCAGATCCTTGACCTCGGCGCGATCGAAGAACCGCAGTCCGCCGACGATCTGGTACGGCAAGCCCTCGCTTCGGAGCGCCTCTTCGAGCACGCGCGACTGAGCGTGAACCCGGTAGAAGACCGCGAGCTCGCGCGCCGAGGCGCCCTCGTCAAGCCAGCGCCGGAGCCCGTCGACGACCGCCGCGGCCTCGTCGCGCTCGTTCGCGGTGTGGACGATGGCGACCTTCTCACCCTCGGGATTCGCCGTGAAGAGCTCCTTCGGCTGCCGCTCGAGCGAGGGGCGGATCACGCCGAGCGCGGCCTTGACGATGTTGCCGCTCGAGCGGTAGTTCTGCTCGAGCTTTACGAGCCGCGCGTCGGGGTAATCGCTGCGAAAGCCGCGGATGTTGCGCACGTCGGCGCCGCGCCAGCGATAGATGCTCTGATCGTCGTCGCCGACCACGCACAGGCAGCGGTGCGCGCGCGCGAAGGCCCGCACGAGCCGGTACTGCACGAGGTTCGTGTCCTGAAATTCGTCGACCAGCACGTGGGCGAAGCGCCCGGCGAGCTCCTTGCCCTCGGGGCTCTCCACGTCTTCGGCGATGCGCAGCACATGGAGCAGGATGTCCTCGAAGTCGACGGCGCTCGCCTCGCGCAGGCGCCGCTCGTACTCGCGGAAGCAGCGAGCGATGACGTCGTCGACAGGTCCGTCGATGGACATCTGATCCGGGCCGCGCGCCTCTTGCTTCTCGCGGTGGATGCGCGCGAGCACTTGCTGCGGAGCGAAGCGCTTGTCATCGAGGCCGAGCTCCCGGAGGACGCGCTTCATCACCGCCTTCTGATCGGCGTCGTCGTAAATGACGAAGCTACGGCTGAGGCCCGCGCGCGCGTGGTGCTTACGCAGCAGGCGAATGCACACCGCGTGAAACGTGCCGATCCAGAGCTCGCCGGTGCGCTCTTGCCCGAGCATCCGCTCGAGGCGCGCGCGCATCTCGCCC
>SYFR01000310.1 GCA_005800325.1 Myxococcales bacterium
ACCGAAGGTCGCAAGTCCGATTCTTGCCGGGGGCGCCAGAGCCGAGCGCTCGTGTTCAATCAAAAACACCGAGCCACTTCGGCCGCTTGCGTGAGGTTGGCGCTCACGGCGGGAAGCATGGAACCGCGACAGGACACGACACCGCACGACGCTGCGTAACACCCGCCGTGGCAATGGCGTGGAAACGGAACGCCGCCGCACGCGCCGCTGACTTGGGGGAGGAACTCCCCGGTCATGCTGCTCGTTGGTTCCCCGACTCGGGCGCCGGGGGAGGTGGCCCATGAACACCATCGACATCACCGCCATCCTCGCGTCCGCATCCTGCATGGTCGCGCCCAAACCGGTGCTCAAATGGGCCGGCGGAAAACGCAGTCTGGCGGGCGAGGTCATGAGCCGCGTGCCGGCGGAGTTCGGCTGGTACCACGAGCCCTTCTTCGGCGGCGGAGCCGTATACTTCGAGCTACTCCGCACCGGGCGCGTCACGGCCGACCGCGCCGTCTTGTCGGATGCGCTTCCACGGCTCATCGAGACTTACGAGGCAATTCGTACCGATCCCAGCGGGGCGATGGCGAGCTTCGGGCGCCTGGCCAGGGTGCACACGAAGGAGCACTACCTGGCGGTTCGCGACGCCCACAACCGTAGCGATTGCGCTACCGAAGCGCGGGTCGACCGCGCCGCGCGATTCCTGTCCCTCAATCGTACTTGCTACAACGGCCTTCATCGCGTCAACAGCCGTGGCGGCTTCAACGTCCCATTCGGCGACTTCAAGGGTTCCCCCACACTCGACGAGCCGAACCTCTTGGCGGTCGCCGAGACCCTCCGCGGCGCGCAGTTGAGTTGTCAAGACTTCGAAGAGGCGCTCGAGCGAACCGAGGAGTCCGATTTCGTCTACCTCGACCCGCCCTACGACCGCTGCTTCGTCCAGTACACTGCCGCTGGTTTCTCTCGGGTGGACCAGCATCGACTCGCGGACGCCGTTCGGCGCATCCACGAGCGGGGCGTGAGGTTCGTGCTCAGCAACGCGAGCACGGCGTTCGTTCGCTCGCTGTACGCCGGGTTCGCGATTGAAACGGTGAGCGCGCCCCGCGCGATCAGCAGCAACGGCAAGGCCAGAGCCTCCGTCGAAGAGTACCTGGTTAGTTAAGAAGATCTTGATCCGAGGCCGGCGCGAGCGCGCTCATCGAGAGGTCGCTGCTGTGAGCGTTCGAGATCGACGCTTCCCCGACTTCCGGCGCTTGACGCAACTCAGGGTTCCGGCGGACCATGCCGCAGTGAGAAGACGTGATTGACCGCGCTCCCATAGAGCCTCACAGATCACACCACCTATGAGCTCCAAGCGACCCTTCCACATTCACATCGAGTCCGTCGGCGATCCCTGGAACAACGTGCGAGTCCAGCGGTTCTCTGGGCGCGAATCGATCTCGCAGATCTTCTCGTTCGAGCTCGAGGTGGTGTGCGACGTCGAGAGCGAGCTGCCCGAGAGTGCGTATACCGGGGCTCCAGTCAGCATCGTCATCGAGGTCGACGACCGAGAGGTCCGACGCATCCACGGCCAGCTCGGGCCAATCCTAGACCGCCTCGAGCCCATCGGCGATCATCGGACGTACGTCCTGAACGTCAAGCCGCGTGCGTTCTGGATGACGCTCGTCGAGACCCAGGAGATCTACCTCGACCTCACGGTCCCGGAGATCATTCAGAGGAAGCTCGAGATGTACGGCTTTGGGACCGAAGACTTTGAGATGCGTCTGCGCGCGACCTACCCGAAGCGCGAAATCGTGGTCCAGTACGGTGAGAGCGATCTCGCGTTCATCAGCCGGCTCGCGGAGCACATGGGCATGAGCTTCTTCTTCGAGCATGAGAACGGCAGGGACAAGATCGTCTTCACCGACAACCCCTCGGGCTTTCGGCCGCTGGAGGGCAAGGACGAGGTGACGTTCCACCAGCGCGGCGAGGCAGCCGGCGTGTTCGCCCTCCATGTCACGACCGACACGGTGCCAGGCAGCTACTTCGTTCAGGACTACAACTACCGCGCGCCGCACGTCGACCCGAACGGCGAGTATCGGCTTGAGGCCGGGGGGCAGGGAGGCGTCGTCGAGTACGGCAGCCACGTGAAGACGCCCAGCGAGGCCGAGCAGCTCGCCCGCATCCGCGCCGAGGAGCGCGCCGCGACGATGAAGATCTACGAAGGGAAGAGCAGCGCGCCCACCCTCGAAGCAGGAAGACGCACGGCGCTCGTGGATCATCCTCGGCTGGCGACGCGTGAAGAGCTGCTGCCTCTCGAGGTCAAGCACGAGGCCAGCATGCCCTTCTTCCACAAGAGAGACGCGGAGCCGCCGGTCTACCGGAATGAATTCCGCGCGATCCCGGCGGGCGTCGTCTACCGCCCGCCGCGCCGGACGCCGAAGCCGCGTATGCCCAGCGTCGTCACTGGAATCATTCAGCCATGGCTCGGCGGCAAGGTCGGCGGAACGGCGAGGCTCGACGCAGAGGGCAGGTATACGGTTCAGCTCCACTTCGACACAGCGCCGCCCGGCGGTTCGAAGTCATCCCATCCGGTGCGCATGTCGCAACCCTTTGCAGGCGAAGGGAACGCGATGCACTTTCCGCTGCTGCCGGGGAGCGAAGTGCTCGTCGCGTTCACCAATGGAGATCCCGATCGGCCGGTGATCATCGGGGCGCTCCCGAACACGACCTCGCCTTCCGCGATCGACGATCGCGAGGCGCGGAAGCATCGGCTCGAGACCTCGAAGGGGATCCTTGTAGAATTCGGCATCACGGACAGGGTCCGGGCTCGCCAAGAAAGATCCTGAAAGCAAGGGCCGCGGCCTTGAAATAGCGAGTGTCCGGCGATGACGCTCTTGTGCAGGGCAACGATTTGGGGGACCATCGCGGCATGTCCGACGATACGACCGAGCTTGGGAAGGGATCTGTAACGATCTCTGAGAGCGAGAGCGACACAGGGAAGTACCTCCTCCTCAAGGTCCCCGATTTCGCGAAGGATCCGAGCGGCAAACCCCTAGCCGACCGCTACAACGAGGCGATGACGTCGTACCTTCGTCTTGGCGCGCAGACACCGAACGAGGAGGGCGACGAGCTGGTCCAGCTCGCGTACAAAGCCGGCGCGGTCGGCTTCGATCCGGAGAGCGAGCCCCCGGCGGTCTACATCGACGATCAGCGCAACCGCGGCGACGGCAATTTCGAGCCCACGGGGGCTGCTGGTCACGGGTTGACGAAGAAAGAGCGCCTTGACCTGCACACCAAGCACCTTGAAACCAAGGGAGGGTGGCGCGACCATTCGGACGGCAATCGTATCACCACGACCTATGGGGATAAGATCGAGGTGGTTCGGGGCAATTACAAGCTTGTGGTGATGGGTCGCCAGAACGAGCCAGGGAACTCGCTGGGCCACGAGTGGAGTGGGAACCACGTTCAGGACTGGGGCCAGGGGACGATGCCCGGCGCCTCCACCACGTTGGAGTGGATCAGGAATGGGTATGCGGCGAGCTCCCCGATCGACACGAGAGATGACATAGCCAAGACGGACGCACCGGAAGATGGCGATTTGTACCACGGCGGCGTGTGGCTCCTCATTAACTCCACCGAGCGCGTGTATCAGTACTCTCGCTACGCGGGGCATTTTCGCACGCAGCAGTGGGGCGACAAGCAGGAGGCGTACATCGGTTCGGAGGACCCAGAGCGGATCGGGACGACGGAGGCCGCGGGCTACAAGGGGCACCCCACCCCGGCTGATATCAAGGCCGACCACGACGTCACGGATGGTGATGATCTCGTGGAGAAGCTGCGCCCTTCGTCCAAGGGCCTCCCCCGCGGCAATCCACATATGATCGCGAAGACTTGGGCTTCGAGGATCGAGTCCTACACGGGAAGCTCGGCCTGGCGGATCCCGAGTATCCACGAGGAGACCTGGGCCGCGTGGATGAGCGAGAAGACCGATTGCAGCGGCAAGATCACCTCGTCCACCACGGCCCACGGCACCGACGATAACACCCATGTCACCGGCGTCGCGAGCTCCTCGACGACCGCCGGGGTTATCGTGGAGAACACCAACGCTGATGTCATCACGGAGAACACCAACGCAGGCACGATGGCCTCAGCCACCAAGGCAGATACTATCTATGAGTCGACCATCGCCGAAACGCACGTCGAGTTTCATGGGGGGGGGCTTCATTCGAGCATCGAGATCGGCGCGGTGATCGACCTCTTTCTGGGCCTCAAGCTCGATATCGACATTTCGGCCACGTATGAGGTCACGCTCCGCGAGCACGGGGAGTTCAAGACCAAGACGAAGAGGCTCGCGCTGCAGGCAGAGGCCGCCGCTCTGCAGAAGAAGGAGTTTGCACTCGCCCATCAGATCTCGTGCCTCAAATTCGACATTGCCTGCCTGAAGCACGACGTAAAGGCGCTGAGTGTCTCCCTGGGGCTATGAGCTCGCTTGCTCACCAAGAACCTCACGCCCTTTCTAGTCGGCACGAAGGTGACCTCTCGCCGGCCGCCGCAGCCGGAGATGACGGTCATCGTGAGGGGTACGTGGAAGCTCACGCCCGGTGAGCCCCTTACGGTCGTCGAGGGCTTGGACCAGGGCTTCTTGACCGCCGAGGTCTACCGCGAAGAAGACGAAGACCGGCGCGGCGAGACGCTCTATGGCGGCGATTTCGCGGACTACAAGCTGAACGCAGAGGTGATGCTCACCGGCTCCTGCCACGCGCCCAGGGGCGCGCCGATCACCGACTGTCTCGTGCGCTTCTCGGTAGGTGCCTGGTCCAAGGCCCTGCGCGTCATGGGCCCGCGCGCATGGTCGGATCGCCGCTCGGGCGCGCGCGTATCGGAGCCTCTGCGCTTCACGAAGATGCCCCTTGATTTCGCCCACGCCTTTGGCGGGCCAAAACTCGCGAAGAACCCCGTCGGCAAAGGCGCCGAAGGCAAAGAGCTGCCCAACATCGAGGACCCGACGCAGCCGATCCGATCGCCCAAGGATCGCCCGCATCCTGCGAGCTTCGCGCCCATCAGCCCGAGCTGGCCCGACCGCGCCGAGAAGATGGGGACGCAATACGGCAAGGCGTATCGCGACACGCGCGCGCCCTTTTATGCCGAGGACTTCAGCTGGTCGTTCTTCAGCGCGGCGCCGGCAGACCAGCAGCTCAAGGGCTTTCTACGAGGCGATGAGGAGCTGTCCTTCACCAACCTCCACAGCAAAGCGCACACCTTCTCGGCGCGCCTCCCCGGACTCCGGGTGCGGGCCTTCGTGGAGGACGTCAAAGGGCGCTTCCGCGAGCAGCCAATGAGCCTCGATACGCTCTTCGTCGAGCTCGACAAAGAGTTCGTTCACCTGACGTGGCGAGGCGTCGGCGAGGTGAGAGAGCAGGATCTTATCGACGTCGCCTATTTGCTGGTAGCGTCCGAGCCCCTCGCTTCAGAGCCGCTCCCTGAAGCGCATTACCTGGGCTTACTCCGCGCGTTCGCGACGGACCCAACCGGGGTGCTCGCGGCGATGCCCGACGGCCTCATCGAGGCGGGCGAAGCGCTCAAGAAGCGCCGCGCCGGTGAGCCGGCGCCAAAGCCGCCGGAGGGCGCGCCTGATCCGGTGAGCGGCGCGCTCCAGGCGAAATTCGGCAAGCTCATGAGCCCTGATGTTTCGGCCAAGGTGGCCGAGAGCATGGCGACGACGAAGGCGACGGCCGGTCCAGCGAAGAGCGCGGAGCTCGAGTCCGCGCTCAACGAGGCGCTCGCGTCTTCTCAGGCGGAGAGCGCGCCGATGCCCATGCCGCTGAAGCCCGGCGCGATGCCGAGCATTCGGCTCAAGGAGGTGATCCGCGGCGTGATGGCCAAGGTGGCCGAAATGAAGAAGGCCGCCGCCGAGCAGGGGCACGAGGTCAAGGGCATCGAGGCGCTCGAGGCGCTGCCTCATGACCCTCGACTCAAGCAGCTCGATCCAGCGTACGCGCCGCCCACCCCGCTCTCCACCGACGAGCCGGGACCAGGGAGAAACCTCGCGGATCGCGATCTCCGAGGCATCGATCTCCGCGGGATGGATCTCAGCGCGGCGATCCTCGAGGGCGCGGACCTCTCCGGGGCGGATCTATCGGGCGCGCGGCTCGTGGGCGCGAACCTCCGGTATGCCGTCCTCTTTCAGACGGTGCTCGCTGGGGCCGACCTCTCCGGCGCTGACCTTGGCCTCGCGAACGCCGCCAACGCGAAGGCGAAGGGCGCGGTCTTCGCGCGCGCCACGCTCGATAAGACGTTCTTCGACAGCGCCGACCTCGCAGGCGCAGATTTCACCGAAGTCAAGGGCGAATACGTCGTCTTCGCCAACGCGAACCTCGAAGGCGTCAGGGCATCGAAGGCGGAGCTGCCCCGCTCCGACTTCACCGAGGCCAACCTCGTGCGCGCAGATCTGCGCGGAGCCCAAATCACGGGCTGTGCTTTCGTCCGATGCGTCGCCCGCGAGATTGATCTCTCGAGCGCTCGAATCGCCGGCGCTAACTTTTCCGAAGCGGATCTGTCGGGCGCGCGCGCCGACAGTGTCCAGGGCATACGGTGCTTCTTCATGAAAGCGCGCCTCGACGACGCCGATTTCACGCTCGCGTGGCTCGTCGGATCCCACTTCACGGAAGCCAGCGCAGCGGGCGCGCGCTTCTGGGGAGCGAACCTCCGCGAGTGCCGCTTTTACCGCGCGACGCTCGAGCGCGCTGAGGTGGTGCAGGCGAACCTCTTTTCGGCCGACCTTTGCAAGGCCAAGCTGAGCGGCGCACGGTTCACAGGCTCGAACCTCTATGATGCAAAGCTTATCGACGCGAGCGGCTCGGGCACCGACTTCATGAACGCCAACCTCAAGCGGTCGACGCTGGAGCGGACATGAGCGCCGAGGCTACGTTCATCGCGGCGGTGCGGGCTGGCACGCCGATGCCTGGAGCGAAGCTCTCGTCGCTCGATCTTCGTGGCCAAGATCTATCGGGAGCCAAGCTCTCGGGGGCCAAGCTCGTGTACGTGAACCTGGACGGTGCGGTGCTGCGCGGCGCTGATCTGCGCGGCGCCGAGCTGTTTTCGTGTCGACTTGAAGGGGTGGACCTCCAAGAGAGCGATCTCACGGGGGCCGCGTTCCTGCTGGTCGAGCTCAAGGGCGCGAACCTCCGGGGAGCGAAGCTCGCGGGTGCCAAGCTCCTCGGCGTGGCGCTCGCGGGCGCCGACCTCTCGGGGATGGACCTGACCGGCACGGTGCTCGCGAGGGCGGACCTCACGGGAGCAAAGCTCGCGGGCGCGAACCTCTCGAGCGCGCGGCTCGATCACGCGAACCTCTCGGGCGCGGACTTCTCCGGGGCGATGTTCGAGAAGACGAGCCTTACGCAGGCAGACCTCACCTCCGCGGTCCTGCGCGGCGCGAGCATCCGCGAGTCGGTGTTCGCGGCATCGAAGCTCATCCTCGCCGATCTTCGGGAGTCATCGATCGACACGGTGATCTTCCTCAAGGCCGATCTGCGTGGCGCCATGCTGCCGCGCAGCCTGCCCAGGTGCGTGTTCCAATACGCCATCTTCACGAGGCTCGATTTGCCACCGGACGACCCTCGTGTGTCCGAGTTGGAGGGTCGGATCCCCGAGCGGGTCGATCTGGAAGACACCGATTTGGGCTTCACGGTCCTCGCGGGGGTGAACCTCCGCGGGGCGAGGATGCGGGGGGCGAAGCTCGAGCTCTGCGACATGGAAGGTTGCGATCTCGAGGGCGCCGATCTCGAGGGCGCCGATCTTCGGCGCGCCAATTTCACCAAGGCGAAGCTTCGGGGCGCTGATCTGCGCGGTCAGAACCTCGAATTGACCATGTTTGACGAGGCTGACCTCACGGGCGCGGATCTCTCGGACGCGCGCTTGGTGATGACGTCGCTCCAGAAAACCGACCTTCATAAGGCCAACCTGAGCCGGGCGTTCCTCTTCGGCGCCTCGCTGACCGACGCGAATCTCGGGGAGATGAACCTCACCCGAACCACGTTCAAGAGCGTCGATTTCCGCGGGATTGACCTTCGCGCCCTGCCGCTCAAGGGCCTGTCGCTCACGCGCTGCTCGTTCGTCGAGGCGGATCTCGGGGGAGCGACGCTCACTGACTGCGACCTCACCGATGCCGACTTCACCAAGGCCAACCTGCAGCGCGCCGACCTACGCGGGTCCACGCTGAACCGAGCCAACTTCAAAGAGGCGCGCCTCGACGTCGCGGAGTTGAGCGGCGTCGCCGCGAAGGGTGCGTTCTTCGGCGAGGCATCGCTCCGAGGGACCACGCTCGCCAAGGCGTCGCTCCGGTACTCGACCTTTTCCAAGGCGGACCTCGAGTTCGCGATCCTCGCGGGGGCGGATCTGCGCGAGACGCTGTGGGTGGAGGCCCGCGCGCCGGGCGCCCTCTTCCCCAACGCGAAGCTCAACCACAGCGATCTTTCCCACGCAGACATCTCCCGCGCAGACTTCACCGGCGCGGATCTGTCGAGCGCCGACCTCCACGACGTGCGCGACAGCGGCGTCATTTGGCTGGGCGCCATCCGGCTCGCGACCAAGGGGACCGACGTCGATCGAATTGTGGCCGAGGGCTGGAGCCAACCTGAGCGGGCTCGCCGCTAGAGGAGACCATCGTGTCGAACTTCGCTATCCTCAAGAACGAACGAAACAGCGCTGGAAAGGCGGCGCGATCCACCTTCGGCGCGGAATACCTCGGGCCCGCCGAGGTGACCGCGGTGCGCCCGCAGGAGCTCGATCTGCTTCTGCCGAGCGGGTCCCGCGTCACCGCGCTGATGGCGCTCGGATACCGCTATGAGGCGAGCGTGGAGGACGTGGTGTTGGTGATCGGTAACCCGTCGGGCCATTACGTGATCGGCGTGCTCCATGGCACCGGGAAGACGGTCTTCGCCGCCCCGGGCGACGTGGAGGTGCGCGCGGTCGACGGCGTATTGCGCCTCACTGGGGATCGGGGGGTCGAGCTCGACGGGCCTGACGTCTCGGTCCGCGCCGGCAAGCTGCGTATGCTCGCCGATGTGGTGAGCCAGACGTTTACCTCGCTGCGCCAGCACGTTCGGGAGCTGCTCAGCGTGCGCGCCGGGACGACGCATAAAGTCGTCGAGGGCGCGGTGTATTCGCAGGCGAAGAGCGCGACCTTGCTCACGGAGGGCAAGGTGGCCATCAACGGCAAAGAGATTCACCTAGGCTAGGGAGGCGACCATGCTGCCAGCGTCCAACCGAGGCGTGGGACAAAACATAGGCTTCCCGGACGTGTGCTTGACGCCTGCCGGGCCCGTGGTCGTGCCCGTGCCTTACCCGAATATCGCGATGAACTGCATGGCCGCGCCGTTCTCGCCCGCGGTGAAGATCTCCATGGTGCCTGCCCTGAATATGGGCTCAAAGATCCCGATGACCTCGGGCGATGAGGGCGGCGTCGCGCACCCAATGATCAAACAGATGGGCACCTACGTAATGGGCAATCCCATCGTATTTATTGACCAGATGCCGGGCATCAACCTGCTCTGTCCGACCACCGGCAACAACATGAACAATCCGGTCGGTGCGGTGCTCGTCCCAAGCGCGGTGAACGTGATGTATTGCAGGCGGACCGACGTGCCTGTTGATCTCGACCTCGCGGCGCTGCGCTCGCTGGACGCCTCGCTCAACGACGAGCCGTCCATCGGCGCCGCTGAGCTTCACCCTGGCGCTGTGGGTGTCGTCGCCGTGGTTCGGTTCACGTCCGAGCTTCCGGCCAGGGTACACGACGCGGTTCGTCGGCTTTCGGCGCAGGGGCTGGGGGCGCTCGTGCTCGATCTGCGCGGCAATCCGGGCGGCGATCTGGACGCGGCGGTGCGCCTCGCGGGGGAGTTCCTCCCGGGGGGGACCGTCATCGCGCAAATGATAGACGGTGACGGCGATTCCTTGGTGCTCCGCGCGCCGCCCGGCGTCCCTTCGGCGATCCCGCTGGTGCTGCTCGTGGACGGCGGAACAGCCTCGGCTGCTGAGATCTTCGCCGGCTGCCTTCGGGCCGAAGAGCGAGCGCTCATCGTGGGTGAGCCGACATACGGGAAGGCGACGGCGGAGAGCGTTATCAGCACACCTGACGGGCGAGCGAGCTACGCGACGGTCGCGCGCTACACGATCCCCGGTGGGCCGCGCCTCTTGCCCGATCTTGTCGTCGCGCCCGAGGCGGACCGCGACGCGTCGCTCCTCGCTGCGGTGGAGCTCGCCCGCGCGCTCCAGGAGCCTTGCCTGTAGCACGGGGTCGAGCCGCTACAGCCTCAAACCGCCGTCATATACGCTGGTCTGATGAAGCGCATCCTCTCCCTGTGTCTGCGGATCGCGTTCGCCTACGGCTTGCAGCTGTCGCTGATGCTTCCTGCGGACACGGCCCTTCCGGGGCCCGGCCCACAGCCACCGCCTGATCCACCGGTTGGGACGCCTTGGCAAGATCCTTTTGCTCTGCCTCACGACACGATCCAGGCGAGCGAGCCGACAGAGCAGTGGCCCACGGCGATGCTGTTCCAACCGCCAACCTGCCCCTCGACCGAGCATTTGCGCGGATGAAAGAGAGGCTTGCCTTGAGAGAGGACCCCAATATGCCGCGCTCTGCGGGGAGCCATGTTTGGCCGTGACGAGCCCTCCTCGTTTCCGCGGCGAAGCCCTCACGGAAAGCGCAACGCCGCACGCACCGGCCGGCTAAACAATAACAACGAACGCATTGGTTTCCCCCTCCGCATCCAGCGCCCCACCTTGCGCGAGCAGCCCTATCTCGACGTCACCGATCTCCATGCGCCGGGTGTAGAGGGGCTCGCGCTTCACCTCGAAGGTGCTGCGCTCGGTGAACGATGGGTAGCGCGTCACCTCGACGTCGAGAGGAGCGCCCGGCTGGTAGCTCATCCACTCTGAAGTCTCGAACGCCAGCGCTCGCAGATCCGCCATCGGCTCGAACGCGACGGGCGCGGGGAGCTTCGTCACGAGCCAAGCGTCGTCGGCGACCGACGGCGGCGCGGCCGATCCTGGGTGGATGGCGAGGCGCACCGACGTGAGCGGTGCCTCACTGAAGCGCGGCAGCGCTTCGAGCGGGATCGTCGCCTCGATCGTGAAGCCGGCCGGGCCGGGCCGGCTCGCGATTCTCGCCGTCGAAACGTCCGAGAGGACACCCTGCTCGGTGACTCTGCGAACGCCAGACGATGCGATGCGGATCCAGCTGACGAAGCGCGCTTCGTAGGCACGCGCCTCGCCGGCGATCCGTTGGCGCTCAGCGAGGGACGGAAGGCGCTGCTCGGGATCGGCGAGCCCACCGAGGCCGCGCCCATCGCCCAAGCGAAGAGCGGCTGGATGCGCGCGCACGCGAACTGGGTGCTGTCCATGAAGGTCGCGTCGCCGCCTTCACAGCGCGTCTTGGTGGTGAACACCACGCATACATTGAAGAACGTGGCAATGAACGCGAGCCCGAAGTACGTTGCCGCCATGAGCGCGTGGTGAGGCAGCATCCCGAGGTGCGCGAACTTCTGCGACCGACGCGGCTTCTTCCTGACGACCTGCCCTTGCCGGCCGAATTCCCGGTGGGTGCGCGCGTTGCTCTGATCGCGGCGCTGTTCACCGTGGGAGGAGGCTTGGTCACGGCGCCGTTTTCGATTTCGATTGCGCGATGGATGACCGGCGACACCTTCGCGCAGGCACTCGCGAAAGGCCTCGTCATCCCGGTCTTCACCTGGGCGGTGCAGCTCACCGTGGCGGCGTTGCTCTTTCGCGGCACGAAGCGCTACGAGTACGCCGTTCAGCTCGGCGTGGTGTGCACTCTTGGCTCGGCGGCGCTGTGGCCGGCCGCGCTCTACAACGCGATCGCGGAGCATCCCTCGCCGTGGGTCAGCGCCGCGAACGTCTATGCCAGTGTACTCTTCATGTTCATCGAGCTGCGCCGGCGCAACCGCATCCTCGGACTGCCTGGCTATCTCGCGCCGGTGTTCCTCGCCACCATCCACGTCAACATGGCGATCTTCGCGACCTCCGCGCTGACCCCGGCATTCGACGGCGTTTTTCACCGCTTCTGGTGAGCGCGAGCCGGGTACGTGGCGGCGAGCTTCTCATTCACGGCGGCGCGGATGGCGTCGACCCGCGCCTCCCAGCTCTCGGACCGCATCGAGTCGCTCCGTGCGCGGCGCAGGGTAGGCGTGTCCGTGGCGACCCAGTGGTCGAGCGCGGCGAGGAAGGCGGCCGGCGTCCTCGTGACCGTGCACCACTCGGGGTAGCCGTGGCAGCCCGGGATGTCGGTCGCGACGACGGGTAGGCCGGCGCTCGCGTACTCCCGCAGCTTGATGGGATTGACGTACTGCGTGAGCTCGTTCTGCTTGAAGTGGCAGAGAGCGACCGTGAAGCGCTTGCAGTAGGCCGGCAGCGCTTCGTACGGGCGGCGGTCGAGGAGAAGGACGTTCGGGAGCGCCGAGAGTCGGCCCAGATCGACCTTCTGTGTGCCAACGAAGACGAAGGTCCACTCGGGCCTTTGACGGGCACAGTGCGCGGCGAGCTCGTGGTCAATCCAGTCCTCGAGGAGGCCGAAGAAGCCAATGACGGGGCCTCGGACATTGGCAAGCTCCGGCGGCACCGCGAGGTCGGGAGCGAGCGCGCGCGCGAAGTGGGCATGGTCCACGCCGTGGCTCGCGAGTCGCACCTCGACGCCGGCGTGGGCCTTCGCCGCGACGAGGGACGGCGACGTGGCGAAGGTCAGCTGGACCTTGCGCAGGAGCCGCTGTTCCATGGCCAGCGTCGTGTCCCGGTCGACGCCGCGAAACTGCGCCCACTCGTCGGTGCAGTAGTAGACGGACAAGGACTCGCCGAGGGTCCCGACGTAGCGCTCGGCCATCGGGAGGAACGTCCAGAGCTGGAAGCGGTCGATGCCGAGCCGCTTGCGATGGGCCGCCACGAAAGCACGCAAAATGTGGGCGTTCAGCTCGCGGGCGACGGGAGACGCCGGCAGGGGCAAGACGAGAGGCGTCGCCACGAAGAGGCCCGGCGCCACCTCGCGCGCGCCTTCTGCGAACCCGCGAAGCTTGCGCACGATCTTGTGCAGGTCGCCACGCTCACCGAGGTTCGCTGCCCGCGTGGCGATCGACTCGAGCCAGAGCACGGGGGTCGTGCGCGCGAGCTCGCGCATGACATGGTCGTTGCTCGTCGGGTCGAGGCCCCAGTCCTTGGCAAAGCAGACAATGGGCAGCATACGAGTGTCAACTCCTGGGTGTCAGCTCGCGAGCCAGGGTGATGCCCAGTGGGGCAGGAGACGCTTCAGCGCCTGCTCGCCATGCCGCAGGACCTCGTCGAGGGGCCGCGTTCGCGGCGGCTCCGGGGTCGCGCCTTGGTGGAGCGGCGCCGCGCCGATGCGCCCGGCGAGCTCGTAAGCCGTCTCGGTCGGGAAGCGGTCCTTGGCCCGCGCGAGGAAGCTCAAGAGCTCGCGCCAGCGCCGCGCGTTGATGACGCTGGGCCGTCCGGTACGCCCTGCGGTGTCCGTGATCGTATAGAGCTCGAACGAGTGGCTCACCAGGGTGGCCGCGGCAAAGCGACGCTCGCGCATGGCCTCGAGGGCATGGATGAGCTCGCGCGACGAGACGGCGGTGAGCTGAAGGTGCCTCAGAGTGCCACGCGCGGTTCGCACGCACGAGATGGGCAGTTCCACGATGCCTTCGTGCGGCACGAAGAGATCGGGGCGCGCGGACGGGTGGCGCATTCGGCAGGCGCGGTGGAAATAGCCTGGGTCGTAGCTCGATGAGAGCCGCAGCCCGGCGGCACGACACGCGCGCCAGGTGTCGTTGTTTGCTCCGAAATTGCCGGCGCGAAACGCGACGAGCCGGGCGCGAGGCACGCCGGCTTCGATGAGGAGCGACAGGCCGAGCTCGAGCAGGCGTCGCTGCTCGTCGACGTCGTAGGCGCTCATGTCGTCGTTCGGGGGCACCTGGCCACGCATGAGCGCGTCGGGCGCGCGCTGCGTCGGGTGCAAGTGAAGCTGCACGTCCTGGCCGCGCTCGAGCAGCGTCGCGACGATCTGTCGGAGGCCGTCGGGGCCGAAGTAGCTCGCGCCGAGCGGCTCGACGAAGAATGTCGCCGTGAGGCCGTGGGCCACGAGATCGCGCGCGATCCGAACGAGCCCGAGGTCACGCGCCTGGTTGTCGAAGCGGCCCCATACGCGCGGCCCGTACCCGAGCGGCGGAGCCACGCGGCCCCCTCTGCGGCGCGCCTCCGCCGCCTCCACGTCGATGGTGAGGTGCACCGGCAGCGCGCGCATGCAACGGAGGTAAGCGCCGCTCGCGCCGCCGGCCACGCCATCACGCCGCCGCGAACACCGTCTCCAGCACGTCGCGGATCCGCGCGGCGCTCTTGCCGTCCCACAGTGGAGGCACGCGCTTGCCGATGGCGCCCGACAGCGCGTGCTCGACCGCGGCTGCGATGGCCGCAGGCTCGGTGCCGACGACCTGGTTCGTGCCGTCGCTGACGGTGCACGGGCGCTCGGTGTTCTCGCGCAGCGTGATGCATGGCACGCCGAGCACGGTCGTCTCTTCTTGAATGCCGCCCGAGTCGGTCAACACCACGGCGGCGTTGGCGGTGAGGTCGAGGAAGTCGAGATAGCCAAACGGCTCGACCACCTTCCACCGCGCCTCATCGAGGGCCACGCCCATCGCCGCGAGCCGCTGGCGGGTGCGAGGATGCACCGGAAATACCAGGGACACGCGCTCGCCGACGCGATCGAGCACCTCGAGCAGGCGCCTGAGGTTTACCGGGTCGTCGACGTTCGACGGGCGGTGAAGCGTGACGACGCCGTAGGGCTTGCCGCGCACGCCGAGCACGTCGAGGACCTTCGACTGGGCCGCTCTCTCCTTGGCGCCGAGGAGCGTGTCGATCATCACGTTGCCGACGAAGTGCACGCGCGCCGGATCCGACACGTTCTCCTTCGCGAGGAGCGCGACGCCGCTCGGATCGGACACGAACAGGAGATCGCTGATCGCGTCGACGAGCTTGCGGTTCACCTCTTCGGGCATGTCGTCGTCGTGGGAGCGCAGGCCCGCCTCGACGTGGATCACGAGCGGGCGCGCGCGCTCGCCGACCGAGCAGCGAAACGGCCGCTGCAGGCGGAATTTCGCGGCCACGAGGGCGCACGCTATGGTGCTGTTGACGTCGCCCACGACGAGCACGCCCTCGGGCTGCTCGGCGTCGAGGACCGGCTCGAAGCTCGCCATGATGGAGGCGGTCTGCTGCGCGTGCGATCCGCTGCCGACCCCGAGCTCGATGTCGGGGCGCGGGATCCCGAGCTCGTCGAAGAAGATCCCCGACAGCTTCGCGTCGTAGTGCTGCCCCGTGTGCACGAGGCGGGCTTGGAAGCGCGTGGCGTCGCGGAACGCGGCCAAGAGCGGCGCGATCTTCATGAAGTTGGGGCGAGCGCCCGCGACGCACAGGACCTTGGCTACCATGGCGTGCCGAGCCTCCCTCCCGGCGCGTTGCGCCTGCGCGCATGCCGCACGCGAACGCCGCTTGCCAATGCGCGGTTCGAAAATGCGCGGTTCGCCAATGCGCCGCACGGCGCGTCCCCACGCCTCAGGTGGGTGCGCGAAGGACGCTGTTGACGAGCATGCGGTGGAAGTGGTGCACGGCCGCCTCGGCTACGGGTGCGTAACGGCCGTGCTGATAGCTGCGCGCGCGGACGCCACGTTGCACCGCGTGGACTACGGTCTGGTCCTCGAGCTCCACCCGATGGAGATCCCCGCCGGCGCCGCGGCCGCGCAGGGCTTCGTCGAACACGAGCGAGAGGTAGTGCACAGTCGTCTTTGCCAATCCGCGCGGCTCGACGACGTTGATGCTCATTCCCCATGGGTAGACGTTGAGCATCGTGCACGGAAAGAGCCAATAGTAGTAAGCCGCGATCCGGCGACCGTAGTCCGCATGCCCCACTGGCAAGTCGAAGCACGGCTCGCCGTCGCTTGCCTCGCCGAGCTGAAGCGCGCCGTGGGTGAACAGCTCGATGTTGTACCGCGACAGATCGAGCGCGCGAGCCAGGCCTCGGTGGACGAAGGGGACGTGCAGTCCCTCGAGGTAATTGTCGCAATAGAGCATCCAATTGGCGGCGAGCTCGTAACGCCTGATCCCCGGGCGCTCGAGGCAGGCGCGCTCGAGCGGCAAGAAGCGAAGTCGCTCCGGGAGCGGCCCCAGCCACTCTTCGAACGGTACCGCCGGGGCGAGGCTTGCAAACGCGAGGCCGTGCCAGAGGGCGTGCGCGAGCGCGGGCAGGTCGTCCTTCTGCGAAGGGAAGCCCTCGGCGCCGTCGAAGCCGGGCGCGGAGACGAAGCGTCCGTCCAGGCTGAAGCGTCGCCCATGGTACGGGCAGCGAATGGCGCGCGCCTGGCACGGCTCGGCCACGAGCAAGCTCCCGCGGTGGGTGCACACGTTCGAGAGGCAGCGAAGCGCGGCGCCGTCATGGGCGAGCAAGAGCGGCTCGTCGAGGCAGCCGTCGAGCAGCGTCCACGGCACGAGCGCTCCGTCGCGCTCGGGCGGCGACCCGGGAAACGCGTGCCACGCGCGGGCGAGGACGCGCTCCCGCACGGCCTCGTGAAATCCCCCGTCGCGATAGGCGTGACCGGGGAGCGTCGCCGCGCGGCGGACGTCGTCGACGATGGGCTCGAGCAAGAAGCCGAGCTCGGACTGGGCCACCGTGCCGCTCACTGCGGGCGACCGTAGCACACGCCGGACAGTGCCAGCGTGACGCGATCGCGGCAGCTCGCCACGTGGCGCACGGCCCCTCGCGGCAACGGACACTGGCCAGTGAGCGGCGCGCGGTCCATTGCTGCAAAAACTGGCCAATGAGCGGCGCGCGGTCCATTGCGGCAAAGGACATTGGCCAACAAGCGGCGCGCGGCGAACGGCGTGGGGTGGGCCCGAGCGTGGCGCGCGCCTTGCTGACGGCCACGTTCGTGGGTGCGCGCGGAGTGGCGATGGGGGGCGGCGAGCTCAAGGTCGCGCTCGTCGGGTGCGGGAAGATCGCCGATGGGCACGTCGAGCAGCTGGGAAAGCTCGGGACGCTCGCGCGCCTCGTCGGCGTGTGCGACGCCGAGCCGCTCATGGCCGAGCAGCTCGCGACGCGCTTCAAGGTGGCCCGCCACTACCACGACTTCGACCGCATGCTCGAGGTCGAGCGTCCCGACGTCGTCCACGTGACGACGCCGCCCGCGGCGCATCGTGCCCTCACCGAGCGCGCGTTCGAGAGCGGCTGCCACGTCTACGTCGAGAAGCCCGTGACGCCGAGCCACGCCGACACCGAGGCGCTCGTCCTCGGCGCGCGGTCGCGGGGGCTCCGGCTCACGGTTGGGTATACCTACCTCTTCGACCCGCCGGCACGCGCGATGCGGGAGCTCATCGCGAGCGGCGTCATTGGTGAGCCGATCCACATCGACAGCGTCTTTGGGTACGACCTCGGCGGCGCCTACGGGCTCGCCATGACGAGGGACGGGGACCACTGGGCGGCACGCTTGCCGGGCGGCCTCATTCACAACAACGCCGACCATCTCCTCAACAAGATTGCCGAGTACATCGACGGGGACGAGCCGCGGATCTACGCAACCGGGGCGCGCCGTGGCGGGGGCGAGCGCATGCCGGAGGAGCTGCGCGTGCTCATCTGTGGCGACAGCGTGACCGCCAATGGTATCTTCTCCAGCGCCATTCGTCCGGTACTGCATAGTTGTCGCGTGTACGGGACGAAGGACACCATAACGGTCGACTTGCATGCGAGGACCGTCGTGCTTGCGGTGGGGCAGCGCATTCCTTCGGCGCTCGGCCGGCTCCTCGGGGCGTTCGATCAAGCCGCGCAGTACGGGCGCGAGGGCGTGCAGAACGTCATTCGCTTCAGTCGCTCGGAGTTCTCGTACTTTGCCGGCCTCGAACACCTGATGAGGCTCTTTTACGAGAGCATCCTGAAGGGCACGGAGCCGCCCATCGCCGACCGGCAGATCCTCTGGGTGTCTCGCGCCATCGAGCGGATGAACGAGGCGCTCATGGTCGAGCGGGGCAGAAGCCCGCACGAGGAGGGCCGTCGCGCATGACTGGGCCACTGACTGGGCCGCTGACGGCGCCCCAGACGACGCCCCAGACTGCGCCCCTGGCGGCGCCTCCGACTGCGCTGGTCACCGGCGCGAATGGGCTCCTGGGCTCGGCGCTCGCGGCCCGCCTCGCGCTCTCGTGGCCTGGCGAGGTGCGCTGTCTCGTGCGCTCCTCGAGCGTGCTCGCCCGGCTCGAGCCCACGCTGCTTGCTCACCCGGACAAGGTGCGACTCGTCATGGGCTCGCTCGCGACCGTGGAGGCGTGCGCGCCGCTCGCCGTTGGCGTGGACGTCGTATTTCACCTGGCGGCGGCGCTGCGTGGGGCCCCGCCCGATCTCGTGCGCGACTCCGTGGTGGCGACGCGCAACCTGCTCGAGGCGATCGCTCTCTGCGCGGCGCCGCCGCGGGTGGTGCTCGCGAGCTCCCTCGCGGTCTACGGGACGTCGCGGCTCGCGCGGGGCGGTGTCATCGACGAGGGCTCCCCCATCGAGGCCTGCCCCGAGCGCCGGGACGCGTATTGCTTTGCGAAGGTGCGGCAAGAGCGGCTCGCTTGGGAATACCGCCGGCGCAAGGGCGTTCGCCTGTGCGTGGCGCGCCCGGGCGTCGTCTATGCGTCCGGCGTGAGCCCGCTCGTGGGGCGCGTGGGGCTCGGCGTGCCGGGGATGTTCGTGGTGCTGGGAGGCAGAGCCGCAGTGCCTCTCACGCACGTGGACAACTGCGCCGAGGCGCTCGCGCTCTTGGGCGCTCGCGACGGGGTCGAGGGCCGGGCCTTCAACGTGGTCGACGACGAGCTGCCCGAGACCCGCGAGCTCGTGCAGCAGTTCGAGCGCGAAGTGGGGCCGCTGCGGCACATCGCCTTGCCGTATTGGGCCACGCTCGGCGCCGCCCACCTCATCGCTCGCTACGCCGAATCCTCACATGGGCAGCTGCCGGCGTTCCTGACGCCGTATCGCGTGGCGGCAACGTACCGCGGCTTTCGCTACGACAACGCGCGCATGAAGGGCCTCGGCTGGCGACCGCGCGTCGCGACGAAGGACGGGCTGCGAGAGGCCCTCGCTTCGCTGCGCCATCGCTAGCCAAGACCGTTGCAGCGCGACCCGCTATAGTCGCGCCATGCGGCGCTCGATCGTTTGGGCCGGGTTGTTTTCGGTGCTCGCGGCGTGTGGCGGAACGGCCATCGTCGATGACCACATCGCGGGGAGCGGCGGCGCCGGCGGGGCCTCGACGAGCGGGAGCGTCGGCGTCACGAATGGCACGGGCGTGACCACGGGCGCGGGTGGCGGCGTCCCGCGCGAGTGCGCCGAGAGCGCGGAAGGTCCAGGCCCGTACGCGGTGAAGTTCGAGTTTCGCAACTCGTCGGGTCGCTCGTGGTTCTTGCTGCAAGACTGCGCGCTTCGGTACGACGTCACCGGCTGCGCGACGGGCTATGCCGAGCCGCTCGTGCGCACCGGGGTTTGCACCGTCCCGTGCGACGGGCCGCCCGACTGCATCGCGTGCGGCGCGTGCCCTATGGTCGCGCCGGAGGTCTTGCCTGGCGACTCGATCGGCGACGGCTGGGCGGGGCTCGCCTTCACGTTCGACACCAACGCCTCGGGCTGTCAGTGCCACCACGAGAGCGTCGCCCCCGCCGCCAAGTACCGCGTCATCGTGCCCGTGTACGAGTCGGCCGAGGCGGCGCGCGACTTCGGCATGCCGTCGCACCTCGCGGAGGTCGACTTCTCGCTGCCGGCTCCCGGAGGCCTCGTCGTCGTCGAGCTCGCGCCGTGAGCCGCTGCTAACCGAAGTTGCGGTCGTGCTCGAAATAAAGGCGAATCGCGCTCGCGATGATGTGACCGATGACCGTCGCGCGATCGCGTTGCTCGTCGGTCAGCGGCAGCGGGCGCCCGGTCTCCGGATCGAACGTGCACAAGAGATCCTTGCGCACCTCCATCGCGATGGCGCTCGGGCGATCGGGTGAGCGACGGTAGTCGCGGAGCACGTCGGCATCGAGGAACGCCGAGACGCGCCGGTAGGCCGCCTCGGCTTCTTGAAAACGCAAGACGTCGCCCTCCGGCAGCTTGCGGAAGCGGTGCAGGTAGGCGCGGAGCGTCTCGCCGTCGTGGAGCCGAAGGTTGGTATTGAGCAGCATCGACCAGACGAGGCCGTGCGCGGCGCAGTCGCGCGTCTCGGGGAACGCCTCGATGTAGCGGCGACGCAGGAAGTCGAAGAAGTACCAAACCTGAGCGCGCACCTCGATGCTCCCTTCGGGCAGCGCGTACGGGTGGTTGTGCAGCACGCGAAAGCCCGTGCGCTCGAAGTTGAGCGAGATGCGATCGCGCAGGACGCGGCTGCAGGTCGACTCGCCGAGCACGTCCGGGTAGAGCGGATCGAACACGCCGAACGGCATGCGCGACTCGCGCAAGTAGGTGTGCGAACAGGTGACGAGCGAGATGTCGGGCCGCGTCGTCTGGCTCGGGTTGCGCTGGTCGTAGGTGTGCACGCCGAGCATGATGAGGTTGCCGTCGAGCCAGGACGACTCGATGAGCTCGGAGCTCTGGTCGTAGTACCTCTCGAGCAGCTCGAGCTTCTGCCCGTGGTCGAGCCCGGACGCGAACGGCTCGTTGATCGCGAGGCGCTCGAGCGGGTCGCGGTTGAGCGGCGGCGTGCTGCCGGGAAATCGGTTGAAGTCGAGCAACACGCGCGCGACGTTGCAGCGCACATAGCCGGAGAGTCCGAGGGCGCTCGCGATCCCGGAGGCGACGAGGTTCGCGCCCCAGTCGCGCTCGCGGATGTAGCGGCGCTCGAGCTCGTCCGGATCGGCGATCGGCGAGCCGTCGCGGTGCGTCAGGAACTGGGCGGGGACGGCGTCACCGTCGTGCACGGTGTGCACGAGCACGCGCGGGCGAAGCACCTCCGGCAGCAGATCGGTGCCGTTCGGTGTGACGTGCACGAGCTCGTACGGGTCGTCGCACGGCTTGATCCAGGGAAGGTCTTTCATCTGCAGCATGGGCACTCTTCCTTACCCTCGTCGTGCGAGCTTGGACAGTTGCTCGTCCGTGAGGCGATACGTCTCCCACGCGTCGAGGGGGGAGGCGCCGAGCTGCTCGTAGAAGCGGATCGCGGGCTCGTTCCAGCGCAGGACGGCCCACTCGAGCCGCGCGCCGCCGCGCGTGACAGTCACCTCCGCGACGCGAGCGAGCAAGGCGCGGCCGACGCCGCTGCCGCGATGCTCGGGCAAGACGAACAAGTCCTCGAGCCACGTGCCCGTCTTGCCACGCCATGTCGAATAGGTCGGGAAATACAGGGCGAATCCAACCGGGGCGCCATCGACCTCGGCGATGAGGCACTGAAATGGTGGCGACGGCTCGGCGAGCTGCGCGGCGAGGTCGTCGGCCGTCACGCGAACGGCGCTGGGCTCGCGCTCGTACTCGGCGAGCAGCACGACGAAGCGCAGGATCGTGGCGGCGTCTGCCGCCGTGGCGCTTCGGACCGCGAGCATGAAGGCGCGTCAGCCTAGTCCCCTGAGCCCGAATGACGCTGACAAATTCGCTCGTGCCCGATCGAGGCGACGGCGGGCCCGGCGTCCTCGACTTGTTGCAGCCCGACCGTGGCGCGCCGAACGCGAGGCCAGCTCGTGCGCCGCATCAAGTCCACGCGCAATTTGCGCCGACGCACGGACCCTTCGCTTGGCATGTCGCGCGCGCGCGTGGTGAGATGCGCTCGTGCTCACCGCTGCCGAGCTCGAGGCGCGCTTCGCCGAGGCGATCGAGGCCCACGGGCGCGGAGACCTTGCCGTAGCCGAAGCTGGCTACCGGGAGGTGCTCGAGACCGAAGAGCACCCGGCCGTCCTCGTCAACCTCGCGCAGCTCGCGTGCGGGACGAGCCGCGCGCGCGAGGGGCTCGAGCTCTTGCGGCGGGCGCTCGACATCGAGCCCGATCGCGCGAGCGCCCACGCACAGCTTGGCCGCGCCCACGAGCACCTCGGCGAGCCCCTGAAGGCCATCGCCTGCTACGAGCGCGTCCTCGAGCTCGAGCCGACGCACGTCGGCGCCATGAACAATCTGGCCTCGATGTGCTCCGCGACTGGAGCCCGCGATCGCGCGTTCGAGCTCTACAAGCGCGCGCTCGCCATCGAGCCCGACTGTGCACCGGCGCTCTTGAACCTGGGAGTCCTGCTCGCGGACGTCGGCCGGCTCTCCGACGCCATCGCGTGTTACCGCGACCTCCTCCAGCGCGATCCGAAGCACGCCTCGGCCCACTGCAACATCGCGAACGCGCTGTCGAAACAGGGCAATGGCCTCGACGCGCTGCGCCACCTCACCGAGGCGATCTCGCTAGTGCGCGATCGCCCGCACTGGCACTCGAACCTGCTCCTCACGCTCCAGTACCTGGACTCGGTCCCGCGCGAGACGATCTTCGCCGAGCACCAGCGCTGGTCGCGCATCTACTGCAACGAGCGGCTGCCGCCGGACCCCCGCGTCGATCGCGATCCCGAGCGCCGGCTGCGCGTCGGCTTCGTGTCGCCCGACCTCAAGACGCACGCGGTGGCGTTCTTCGTCGAGCCGCTCTTCCGCGAGCGCGACCGGGAGCGTTACGAGTTCTTTGCCTACTCCAACACGATCGCGCCCGACCGCGTGACCGAGCGACTCCGCGGAACGTGCGACGCCTGGCGCGACGTCGCCGGGCTCACGAACCACGAGCTCGCCGCGCAGGTTCGCGAAGACCGGATCGACGTCTTGGTCGATCTCGCCGGTCACACGGCGGGCCATCGGCTGCTCGCGTTCGGCCTGTGTCCCGCGCCCGTGCAGGTCACGTACCTGGGCTATCCCGACACCGCAGGCATGAGCGCCATCGGCTATCGCGTCACCGATGTGTGGTGCGACCCTCCCGGCAGCGAGCGCTTCCACACCGAGCGGCTCCTCTACCTCGAAGGCGGGCTCCACTGCTACTTGCCACCCGCCGGCGTGCCCGAGCCGGGGCCTCCGCCGCGCGGGAAAAATGGCTTCATCACCTTCGGCTCGTACAACAACACGGCGAAGGTCACGGTGGGTACGGTGGCGCGGTGGTGCCGCGTACTCGAGGCGATCCCGGACGCGCGCATGGTGATGAAGGCCAACACGCTCACGGACGGTAAGACGGCGGACAGCTATCGTGAGCTGTTCGCGCGCGGCGGAGTCGATCCCGAGCGCGTCACGATGCTGCCGGGGACGTTGGGGCACGCCGAGCACCTGCGCGCGATCGCGGACGTCGACTGCGTGCTCGACGCGTTCCCGTACCACGGCACGACGACGACCTGCGAGGCGCTCTACATGGGCGTCGCCGTGCTCACACGCCTCGGGGATCGACATGTCTCGCGCGTCGGGCTCAGCCTGCTCTCGCAGGTAGGGCTCGAGAGCTTCGCGGTCCCTGACGACGACGCCTTCGTGGCGCGCGCGGTCGAGCTCGCATCGTTGCGCGGCGCCGCAGAGCTCGCGGAGCTCCGCCACGTCTTGCGCGATCGGCTGATGACGAGCCCGCTGTGCGACGCCCCACGAAAGGCGCGGGGCCTCGAGTCGTGTCTGCGCGAGGCGTGGCGAGCGTGGTGTCGGACGAGCTCCTGACGCGCGCGAATCGCACGCCTGCTCGCCTCGGACCCGCTCGCCGCGGCCGCTCGAGCCGCCGACAAGTTCGCCGCGAAGTCTCGCGTTGACTATGATCGCTCGGGCGACGAGAGTTCCACCCAAAGGCATATGCGCGGCTTTCGCTTGGTAAAAGTTCTGGCTCTATGTTCAGTGGGCGCCTTCGTCGTCGCGGCCGCGAGCTGCAGCCTCGATGACACCGGCACGGCGACAGTGCTCCCCACCGGGCCTGGCGGCGCGGGCGGCGTGGGCGGTGTCGGCGGCGTCG
>SYFR01000311.1 GCA_005800325.1 Myxococcales bacterium
CGGTGCGTCGAGCGACGCGCCGCTGCTCATCGCGCTGCACGGTGCCGGCGAAGCGGCCCGCGGGCTCGTCACGGGGGCGCGCGGATGGCGCGACGACTACGCGCTGGATCGAGCCGAGCGCCGCCTGCGCACGCCGCCGCTCACCGAGGGCGACTTCGAGGGGTTCGTGACGACGGACCGCGTGGCGGCGCTGAATTCCGCCCTCGCCGCGCGCGCCTATCGCGGACTCTCGGTCGCGTGCCCGTACACGCCGCGCCTGCGCACGCTCGAGGCCGCGGCTCCGTTCGCGCGCTTCTTGTTCGACCGCCTCTTGCCGCGCGCGACGACCGAGCTCGGTCTCGCGCCGGCTTCGCTCGGCATCGACGGCGTCAGCATGGGCGGGCGGCTCGCGTTGCTCGTGGGGCTCTCGCATCCCGAGCGCTTCGCCGCGGTCGGAGCGCTGCAGCCCGCGCTCACCGAGGACGAGGCGCCCAAGTTTGCGGAGCTCGCGGTGCGCGCCACCGCGAAGAAGAAGCTCGCGCTGCGTCTCGTCTCGAGCTCAGAAGATCCCTTTCTCGCGGCGATCCGCGCGCTCGACGTGGAGCTGACGAAGCGCGGCGTCGCCCACGACCTCTACGTGTCGCCGGGGCCGCACGACTACGCGTGGAACCGCGGCCCTGGCAGCATCGAGATGCTGCTCTGGCACGACCGCGTGCTGCGCGGCGAGAGTGGCCACGACGTCGCGCGCGTGCCGCCGAGCCCGGGCTGAGGCGGCACGACCGCGGGCCCCCTCCCCGCCCCTCCGCCTCAATTCCCCTCAAGCGGGAGGGAGTAAGACTGCCGGCTCGCCGCTTGACACGAGCTTCCTAGCTTAAAGGCGCGAAGCCAAGAACTGAGGCGCTAGCTCGAAGGCAGCGCCCACCAGCCTTCGGCGAGGCGCGCGTCTTCGGTCGTGTCGATCTCCATGTAGCCGCCGTCGATCGCGACGGCGTGGATGCGCTCGCCGGCCTCGAGCATGTGCGCCAGGAGGTCGATGAGGTACGCCTTCTCGAAGCTCCGGCCCTCGCGAAACTCGGGCGCGCTGCCGACCTCTTTTTCGCACGCGTCGTACGCGGCCACGAAGCGCGCGGCCCCGGCGGCAGTGAGCCGCATCACCCCGATGAACTCGCCCGTCGCACGCTCCGACGGGATGCGGCGCGACAGCTCGACCACGCGATCCCCCTCGACGCAGAGCTTCTCGGCGTCCGTCTCCGGGTGCTCGCTGCGTCCGACGTAGCGGCGGCGCCAGGCCGTGTCGCACACGAGCGTGATGTCGTGCGGCGAGCGCATCACGCGCTCGATCGCGAGCGGCGAATAGACGATGTCGCTGTAGGTGCTGACGAAGCCGCCCGTGAGGTGCTCGCGCGCGCACAGCAGGGACGCCAGGATGTTGTTCCGCTCCCAGGCGGCGTTCTCGACGAAGGTCGGCTCGGGGTACGCGCGCCGGATCACCTCGGCGCGGTAGCCGCAGATGAAGACCACGTCCGCGCGAGAAAAGCCCCCCGCAAGGAGCGCCTCGAAGATGTGCTCGACCATCGGCCGCCCGACGATCGGCACCATCGTCTTCGGGACTTCGTCGGTGAGGTGGCGGAGGCGTCGGCCGCGACCGGCGCCGATGATGATGGGCTTCATCGTGGTGCGAAACCTAGTGTCGCCGTCCCACCGAAACGAGAGGTTTATGGACGCTCAACCACGCCGATGCCACGCGCTCGAGGCTCGCGTGCCGTCGAGGAACGCCTATCCCTTCGGTGCGGGGCTTGCCGTGGCCGCGGCGCGGACCTGGGCCTCCCGGCCACAAAAAGACGCGGGCCGTGAAGATCGCTCTTCACGGCCCGCAGGCTCACGCCGAGGCGCGAGCGTCTCGGTCGCTCAGGCGTCGTTTGCGCACGCCTGGACCTGCGCCGAGCAGGCGCCCGCCGCGGCGGCGGACTGGCAGCTGCCGCACGCGTCGGTGTCCGCGTTGCACCTCGGGCCGCACTCCATCGCGTCGGCGCACTCGGTGCAGATGCACTCGCTGAGCGCCGCGGCGACCTCGAGGCTCGCCTCGCAAAGCGCCTCGGGGTCGCAGGCCGGATCGCCGTTCGAACAGGCCGTGAGGAACTCGGCACACGACAGGCAAGCGCCCATCCCGCCCATGCCGGTCGCGGTGCTGCCGCCGACGCCGACCGTCGTGCTGCCGCCGACGCCGCCGGTGCCGCCGCTACCGAGATCGTCGACGATGTCGACCGAACACGCCGCCGTGGCGGCAAGACCAAGCGCCAACGCGGCGCCCGCAACCAAGATAATGTTACGCTTCATTTCCAATCCTCCGCTCAAACACGCGTGTTGGTGAATGCCGTCCGCATGAAGCAGCCGGTTCCCCGGCCCAGCGTTTTGCCATGAGGCTCCGCGTCCGGTCAAGGAAACGGCCCCTCGGGGCGAGCGCCGGAGCGTCACGGGTGGCTCGGGCGCGAGCGGCCGGCTCGAGTCCGAAGCACCGCGATGCGCCCAGGTCGGGCACCCAGCGGCAGGCGATTCACGATTTGTAGCAAGCAAGCGACCCGGGAACTCCCGGGCCTCGGAAAGAGCGTAGGCGTCCCGGCGCCGGCGCGCAACCCGAGCCGCACGAAATTGCCTCGCGAAGCCCCACGCCCGCCGGCGCCTTCTCGATGTCTCCTCGACGGAGCCCTCTCCTTTTTCGCGGGAGCCATTGGCCTGTCGAGGCTTTTCGAGCCTTCCCGACGCTTGCCGACGGAGCGCTCTCCTTTGCGACGAAGCGGACGGAGCCCTTTCCTTTTCGACGAAGCGGAGTATGGTGCGCCCCCTCCAACTGCGCCTGCTCTCCCGCCGGGAGGGCCCGGTTCCATGCGCTCCGAACCGGAACGGCGAGGCGGAGATCGCCGCTTCTTCGCGAATCGGCTCAACCACCCACCCAAGGGAGCGCGCTGAAAAAGGGACACTTCATGAACACGCACCCAGGAATTCTTGGCAAGAAGCTCGGCATGACGCAGCTCTTCCTCGACGACGGCACGGTCGTCCCGTGCACGGTCGTGCAGGGCGGCGCCGTGGTCGTTGCGAAGCGCACCAAAGAGAAGGACGGCTACGACGCGCTCGTGCTCGGCCTCGGCGAGCGCAAGGCGAAGAACGTGAGCAAGGCAGTGCGCACCGCGGCCGAGAAGGCCATTCAGAAGGTGCCGGCGGTTCAGCGTGAGCTGCGCGCCACGGCCGAGCTCGTCGCCAAGTACGAGGTCGGTCAGGTCGTTCGCATCGAGGACGTGTTCGAGGTCGGCCAGCGCGTAGACGTGAAGGGCACTTCGATCGGCCGCGGGTTCCAGGGCGTCATGAAGCGCCACGGCTTCTCCGGCCTCAACATGACGCACGGCACGCACGAGTGGCGCCGACACGGCGGCTCGATCGGTACCAACATGACCCCGGGTCGCGTCTTCCTCGGCAAGAGCATGCCGGGCCAGATGGGCAATGCGACCGTGACCGTGCAGAATCAGCGCATCGCGAAGCTCTTGCCCGACGAGCAGCTCGTGTACCTCGAGGGCACCGTGCCCGGCTCGCGCAACGCGGTCCTCACCCTGCGCGGCGCGGTCAAGAAGAAGAACGCCGGCAAGAAGGCCTGAGCCTTCGAGGGCGCACCATGACGCGCGGGCGCCGCCCCGGCGGCGGCCGACCGAATCCGTACAAGAAGCCCGACGCGTACACGGACCGCGCGAAAAAAGCGGGCTACGCCGCGCGGAGCGTCTTCAAGCTCGAGGAGATCGACCAGCGCGTCCGGCTGTTCAAGGGCGGCCTGCGCGTGCTCGATCTCGGCGCCGCGCCTGGCTCGTGGTCGCAGTATGCGTGCGAGCGCATCGGCCCGAGCGGGCGGCTGCTTGCGGTCGATCGCAACCCGCTCACCGTGACCCTCCCGCGCCACGGCACGTTCTTTCAGGGCGACGCGCTCGCGCTCGGCGCCGAGCTCGCCGCGCTTGCGCCCTACGACATCGTGATGAGCGACATGGCGCCGGACACGACCGGTCATCGCGAGACCGACAAGATCCGCAGCTTCGAGCTGTTCGACCGCGCGCTCGACATCGCCATCGCGCTCCTCAAGCCGGGCGGCAGCTTCGTCGGCAAGATCTTCATGGGCGGCGAGTTTCCGGCCGCGAAAGAGAAGCTGCGCAAGAACTTCGAGACGGCGCGCGTGCTGCGCCCCGAGGCCGTGCGCGGCGTGAGCTACGAGGTGTTCTGCGTCGGCCTCGGCAAGCGACCGTAATTTCCCCGACAAAAACTAGAACGCGTTCTTTCCCGTCAGCGCCATCCCGAGGATGAGCTCGTGCACCTCGTTCGTGCCCTCGTAGGTGTACACGCTCTCGAGGTTCAGCATGTGGCGGATGACCGGGTACTCGAGCAGGATGC
>SYFR01000312.1 GCA_005800325.1 Myxococcales bacterium
CGCGCGCCGCGGCATCGGGCTCGCCATCGGGCTGCGCGCCGCGAGGGACGGCGCCAACGTGGCGATCGCCGCCAAGACGACCGAGCCGCACCCACGCCTGCCCGGCACAATCTACTCTGCGGCCGCGGAGATCGAGGCTGCGGGCGGTCGCGCGCTTCCGCTGGTCGTCGACGTGCGCGACGAGGCGCAGGTCGCTGCCGCCATCGCCAAGACCGTCGAGACCTTCGGCGGCCTCGACATCCTCGTGAACAACGCGAGCGCCATCCACCTCACCGGCACCGAATCAACGCCGATGAAGCGCTTCGATCTGATGCATCAGATCAACACGCGCGGCACGTTCCTCTGCTCGCAGAAGGCGATCCCGCACCTCAAGAAGGCCGCGAACCCACACATCCTCAACCTCTCGCCGCCGCTCAACATGGAGGCGCGCTGGTTCGCACCGCACGTCGCCTACACGATGGCGAAATTCGGGATGAGCATGTGCGTGCTCGGCATGGCCGAAGAGCTCAAGAGCGATCGCATCGCGGTGAACGCGCTCTGGCCGCGCACCGTGATCGCGACCGCCGCGGTGCAGAACCTGCTCGGCGGCGAGGACATGGTCGCGCACGCGCGCACCGCCGAGATCGTCAGCGACGCGGCGTACGCGATCTTCACGAAGGACAGCCGCGAATACACCGGACAGTTTGCGATCGACGAAGACGTGTTGCGCGCAGACGGCGTGACGGACTTCGATCGCTACGCGGTCAAGCCCGGCGCCGAGCTCGTGCAGGACTTCTTCGTCTGATGTCCGCGCACCTCGAGGGCGAGCTCGCATCGCTCGACGCGCGGCTCCTCGCGAGGCTCTCGGCGCGGGGCTTCGACGCAGCGCGCCTCTCTGCCTGGGCCGCGAGCCTCGGCGGCGATCCGAGCGCGAAGAACCGCCTGCGTGGCCAGCTCGAGCCGCTCGCAGAAGGAGAGCTCGCCGCGCTGCCGCCCGAAGGAAGCGCCGCTCACCCCGAGCTCGCCGCGAACGGGCGGGCCGCGCTCGAACGAGGACAGGTCGCGCTCGCGGTGCTCGCCGGAGGAATGGCGACGCGCATGGGCGGCGTCGTCAAGGCGCTCGTGGAGGCGATCGACGGCGTCTCGTTCCTCGATCTTCGCGCCGCGGAGCTCGCCGTGCTCGCCGAACGTCACGGCGCGGCACCGCCGATGTGGCTCATGACGAGCGAGGCGACGCACGCGCCGATCTGCGCAGCGCTCGAGGGTCGCCCCGATCGAGAGCGGCTCGCCGCGTTCGAGCAGTGCGTGTCGCTCCGGCTCTCGCCCGAGGGCGCATTGTTTCGTTCCGATGGCGATGTCAGCCCCTACGCGACGGGGCACGGCGACCTCCCGGACGCCCTCCGCAAGAGCGGCCTGCTCGCCGAGTTTCTCGCGCGCGGCGGGCGCTGGGTGTGGATTTCAAACCTCGACAACCTTGGTGCGAGCGTCGATCCGGCGATCCTCGGTCACCACATCGCGAGCGGCGCCGAGGTGACCGCGGAGCTCGTGCCGAAGCATCCGGGTGACGTCGGCGGCGGCCCGGTGCGCTGCGACGGCCGCGCGATCATCGCGGAGCACCTCCGCCTTCCGCCGGATTTTCCGCACCATCGCGTGCCGGTCTTCAATACCAACACGTTTCTCGTCGATGCGCGTGCGCTCTTCGAGCTCACGATGAGCTTCACCTTCGTCGAGGTGCGAAAGACCGTGGGCGGCAGCGTCGCGGTGCAGTTCGAGCGGCTGCTCGGCGAGATCACGACGGCGCTCACGACGAACATGCTCAGGGTGCCGCGCCAGGGCGACAAAAGCCGCTTCATTCCGGCGAAGAGCCGCGAGGATTTGGTCGTCATCGCGGACGACGTGAAGCGCATCGCGCGTGAGCGGCGCCTCCTCGGCTGACGCTGGCGGCGACGGGGACCGCGCCTCGGCGTTTCGATGGCTCCGCGGCTCCGCGGGCGGCCTCTCGCTGGGTCTGCGGCTCGGCGGGCGAGCGAATTTGTCAGCGTACTTCGGACGCAGGGCACTAATGTGGTGAGGCGAAGGATCACGCCGTGCAGTTCGAGATCAACCACGTCTTCGACGTCCCGCTCGATACGCTCGAGCTCGCGCTGATGTCGCCCGACCTCGGGGCTCTCTTGGCCGCGCGCCTCGATCCGATCGAGTCGATCCACGCCCTCACGCACGAGCTGCGCGACGACGAGTTCCGGCGCGTGTGGCGCTTCCAGGCGACGGCGCCCCTGAAGATGCTCCGCGGCTACCCGCTGGCGAAAGATCTCATGACCTGGGATGAGCACTCGACCTACCGCATGGCCGCGCATACCGCGCGCTGGCACGTCGTGCCGCGCGGCGACGCCGCGCCCGACGCGCCGTGGAGAAAGAACTTCGTCGCGGCGGGGACCTACCACCTCGATCCGCTGCCCGATGGGCGGACGCGCCGCACGGTCACCGGCAACGTCGAAGTTCACCTCAAGGTGATAGGTCCCATGGTCGAGCGCGTCGCCTTGCTCGAGCTGCGCAAGGCCTACGACGCCGAGGCCGAGGCGCTGCGGGCGCTCTGCTCGTTGGGTTAGGCGCACGTCCGCAGGGCCACCGCGAGCGCGTGAGCGGGCTCCGGACTTTTCCGTGCACAGGGTGCTTCGCATGAGAGAATTCTTTCGACGGACCGCGCTCGCGGTAGGGGCGCTGACAACAGTCGTACTGGCAGCGGCGCCGCCTGCGACCGCCGAGCCCGTTCCTCCACGCCTCTCGGATGGGATCGCCCTGCCGTCGGAGAGCCCCGTCAGCACCGACGACGCGCGAGCGACGTACCTCAACCCCGCAAACCTCGCGCTCATGCCCGGAGCCGAGGCGCGCGTGGCAGGGATCTATACCGGGGATGGCTCGACGGCGAGCGCACGCGGCGTCGCGCTCGAGGCCGCGGTACCGTTCTGGGTGCTGGGGACGGGCTTGCACGTCGATTACGTCGATCCGCCCGACGGCGCGGCGCTGCCGCTCACTCCGACGCTCGAAAACGCGCGCCATGGCTGGGTTCGCTGGGGCGCCGGCATACGGCTCGGGGAGCTCGGCGCGTTCGGCACGACCTTCGCGTGGTCGACGGCCGAGAGCGCAAGCCTTCACGATCTCTTCAGCGTCACGAGCGGCCTCACGCTGAGGCCGCTGCCTTGGCTCGGAGCCTCCGTCGTCGCGCGCGACTGGAACGTGCCGCAGAACGAGGCGCGCACACGCATCGAGCCGAGCGTCGATCTCGGGCTCGCTGTCCGGCCCATCGGCGGCAAGAAGCAGCTCGAGCTCGGGGTCACGAGCGGCTACCGGCACGACGTCCAGCGCTGGACACTCGGGAGCTCGCTGCGCGTGGAGGTGCCTCACCTCGGAGCGCTGCGCGGAGGCTTCGCGCTCTCGGATTTCGATGCGCCTGATGTGGTCGCCAGCGCGGGGCTCGACATCGACCTCGACCGCGTCTCGCTCTCGGGCGGCGCGCTCTTCGGCAGCGCGGTCACGCGGAGCGGCGCGGGCTTCTACGGCTCGGCGGCCGTCCGCAACTTCGGGGTCACGCCCTCGGTGCCGATGCCAGGCCGCGTCGTGCGGCTCCGCTTCGATGCCACGCCCGACGTTCGCCGCCACGTGAAGCTGCTCGATCGCTTGTGGAAGCTCTCCGAGCGCCGCGACATCGCCGGCGTATTGCTCGTCTTGCGCGCGCCGCCCGCGCCGAGCTCGGCCCACGCCGAGGAGCTCGTCGATGCGCTGCGCCTCCTGAAAAAGCGGGGAAAGAAGATCCTGTGCCACCTCGAGGACGCGACGGCGCGTGAGCTCTACGTGTGCTCGGAGGCGGATCGCGTCGCCATCAACCCCGCCGGCGGCGTGCGCGTGAGCGGACTCGCGCAGAGCCACCTGTTCTTCGGCGGCTTGCTCGAGAAGCTCGGCGTGCGCGCAGACTTCGTTCGCATTGGCGCGCACAAACTCGCCCCCGAGCAGCTCACGGGAGGCCCGAGCGAGGTGGGCGAGCGAGACCACCGCGCGCTGCTCGACGCCTACGAGCGCCTCTACGTCGCGCAGCTCGCCCGTGGCCGCGAGCTCGACGAAGGAGCCGTCCGCAAGGCCCTCGCCGCGGGCCCGTTCATCGCGACCGAAGCGCGCGAGCAGCGGCTCGTCGACGAGCTCGTGTACGAAGACGAGATCGATCGCTTCGTCGAGGAGAGCTTCGGCACGAGCATGCGCGTCGTGGAGCTCGAGAAGCGCGCCGAAGCACCCCAATATTGGCGCCCACCTGCGAACGTCGCCATCGTGTACCTCGACGGCGACATGGTCGACGGCGAGAGCCGCGACATCCCGCTCGTCGGCGTGCGCCTCGCCGGCTCGCGGACGCTCGCCAAGGCCCTCAAGCAAGCGCGCGAGGACAGCAGCATCAAGGCCGTCGTCCTGCGCGTCGAGACAGGCGGGGGTTCGTCGCTCGCGGCCGACGTCATCCTGCGGGAGGCGACGCTGCTCGCGAAGAAGAAGCCGCTCATCGTGTCGATGGGCAGCAAGGCGGCGAGCGGCGGCTACTACGTCTCGGTCGCCGGCAAAGAGATCTTCGCCAATCGCGCGACGCTCACCGGCTCGATCGGCATCTTCTACGGCAAGGTGGACGTCGCCGGCCTCTTGTCCAAGCTCGGCATCGAGACGGCCATGTACCGCACCGCGCCGCGCGCCGACGCCGAGTCGCTCTATCGCCCGTTCACCGACGAAGAGCGGGACGTCCTCGGCCGCAAGGTGAAGCAGTTTTACGATCTCTTCGTGGGCCGCGTCGCCGAGGGCCGCAAGCTCGAGGTCGCTGCCGTGAACGCCGTCGCCGAGGGTCGCGTGTGGACGGGGGAGCAGGCGCTCACCCATCGCCTCGTGGATCGCCAGGGCGGCATTCGGCAAGCGCTCGAGCGGGCGCGCGAGCTCGCCGGGATTTCCGCCGATCTCGGGATCGTGGAGCTGCCCGCGGAGGACAAGTCGCTCTTCGATCGGGCGCTCGAGCTCTCGGGTGCGCCGAAGCTCGAGTCGGGGGCGGGGGGATCGCTCGTGCCCGCGACGCTCCTGCCTCCGTCGCTCCGCGACGCGATGAAGGCGCTCGCCCCGTTCGCGATTTTTGCATCCGACCGGCCGCTCGCGATGAGCGAGATCCTCGTGAGCGAGCCGTGAGCGACGGTCCACTCCTGTCGCTCGAGGGCGCGAGCGTCGTCGTCGATGGAGCCCTCGCGCTCTCGCGGCTGACTCTCGCCGCGCGCGGGCCGCGCGTCGTCATCGCCGGGAGCCACGCGCCGCTGTCGCTGCTGCTCGCGTGCGGCGTGCTCGAGGACGGCACCGTCGCCGACGTCGAGCTCTCCGAAGGCAAGGTCGAGCTCGCCCGCTGCGACGTCGGAACGCGAGCGCACCTCGGCGTCACCGGAGTCGTGCTGCGCGACGCCGTCGCCCCACCCCGCGCGAGCGCGCTCGAGTGGCTCGAGTGGCACGCGCGCCTGAAGGGAATGTCTTCGCGAGCCGCGCGACACGCGAGCCACGCGGCGCTCGAGAGCCTCGGCCTCGGCTCGCTCGCGAGGCACGCCTTTGCCCACCTCGGTGCGCTCGAGCGGCGCCTCGTCGGCATCGCGAAAGCGACGATCGGCGAGCCGCGCGTCCTCGTCTTCCTCGACCCGCTCGGCGGCCTCGAGCCCCCCGCGCTCGACGCGGTGGCCGGCGCCGTCGCGACCGCCTGCCGCGACACCGAGTCGCTGTTTTTCGTGCCTGCGCTCGCTTCGTTCGGCCCTGCCCTCGAGCTCGCGCGATCGGCGAGCACGCTCGTCATTTTGCGCGATGGGCAGGTGGCCTTCGAGGGCGAGCCAAGCGCGGTGTTCGGAGCTGCGCGGGCGTACGCCGTCACGGTCTCGCGCAACGGCGCAGCGCTCATGCAGGAGCTCGGCGCGCTCGGCGCTCGCGTCGAGGGCGGACCGAACCACGCGTGCGTATGGCTGCCGCCCGAGCTCGCCCTCGCGGATCTGCTGGGTGTTTCAGCGCGGGCGCGCGCCCCGATCACGAGCTGTGCACCGCTCGTCTGAATCAGGCGTCGCGACTTCTGCCAGGACGTCGCCGATGCTAAGGGACGCCGCATGACGGACGCGGAGGTCGTGCGCGGCGAGCGGTCGACGCAGGAGGTGAGCGGGAGGCTCGCGATGCTCACCGGCTTGAGCCTCGCTGTCGGCGCGCTGCCGCTGCCCATCCTCCCCGACCGCATCCAACGTCAGCTCCGTGGCGCGCTGGCGCATGACGTCGCGAGCCGCTTCGGCGTCTGCCTCACGTTGGATGCGCGCGAAGCCCTCGCGAGTCCGAGCACGAAGGATCGCGTGCGGACCGTCCTGAGAAAGGGCGTCGAGTTCACGCTGCGCCGGGTCCTTCGCCGCTTCGGACCGCTCGCGCCGCTCGGCACCGCGGCGACCGCGTTCGAAGTCTACGCGCTCGGTCACCTCTTCGAGCGCTACCTTCGGGCGCACCGCAAACGCTCCACGCTGCGCCTGCAGTCCGAAGAGGCCATGGCGCTCAGAAGCGCCATCGACGAGTCGATCGTTCGCGCCTTCTACCCGTCGACCGAGCCGCGCCCCCTGCTCTTGCCAGAGAGCGTGGAGGATCTGCGCGACGAGTTCACGCGCTGGCTCGACACCGTGGTGCTCACCGGGGCCACGCTGCCGAACTATCTCGAGCGCCGGCTCGACGCGGCGTTCGACCGGATCGCAGCGCGCGCGCCCGAGCTCAGCCGAGAGGTCTAAAGCATCCTTCCGGCCCAAGGTGACAGCGGTACCGAACGCGCCGCGCACTTCGCCAGCGCGCGCCGAGGGACCTCGCCCGATCGGTTCAAACCACTTGCGCGAGCAGCACCCGTGAGACTCGACGACCCATCCCAAGTCCAATCGCATTCGCATTCGCGCAAGGCGCTCGCACGGGCGCGGCGCATCGTGATCAAGATCGGCTCGAAGGCCTTTGCTAGCCCGAGCCCGAGCGCGAGGGCGAGCGCGCGCACTGGCGCTGGTGCAACCGCCGACGGCGATGGCGAAGCGCAGACCTCCGTCTATCAGCGGCTCGCAGCCATGGTCCGCGAGCTCGTCATCCCCCAGGGCTCGTCACCGCGCAGGCACAGGCAGCGGGAGCTCGTGCTCGTGTCGAGCGGAGCGATCGCGCTCGGCCTCGAGCACCTCGGCATGAAGCGACGCCCGACCGCGATGCCGGCGCTGCAGGCAGCCGCGGCGGCGGGACAGGGGCTGCTCATGCAACGCTACGGTGAGGCCTTCGGCGCGCACGGGCTCAAGGTGGCGCAGGTCCTGCTCACGCACGCCGATCTCGCCAACCGTGCGCGGGCGAACAACGCACGCGACGCGCTCACGCAGCTGCTCCACCTCGGCGTCGTCCCGATCATCAACGAGAATGACGCGGTCGCTGTCGACGAGATCCGCTTCGGCGACAACGACGAGCTCGCGGCGATGGTCTCCTCGCTCATCGGCGCGGACGTCCTCCTCTTGCTGTCCGACGTCGATGGGCTGCTCGATGGCTCAGGAAGCCGCGTGTCCTACCTTCCGCATGTGGACGACCGCGCGCGCGGGCTCGTCACCAAGTCGGTCTCGAGCGTTGGTCGCGGCGGGATGAAGAGCAAGCTCGAGTCCGCGCGGCGCGCCACGTTGGCTGGCACGCACGTCGTGATCGCATCGAGCCGCATGCATGACGTAGCGCAGCGCGTGCTGCGCGCCGAAGACGTCGGCACCATGCTGCCAGCGCAAGGCGAGCCGGTGAGCGCGCGAAAGCACTGGATCGCATACACCTTACGCCCACGCGGCGCTGCGACCGTGGACGCCGGCGCGGCGGCAGCGATCGTGCGCGACAAGAAGAGCGTGCTCGCGGTCGGCGTGACCGGAGTGCGGGGCAATTTCGTCGCGGGCGAGCTCATCTCCATCCTGGCGAGCGACGGCACCGAGCTCGCGCGCGGGCTCGCGCGGCTGTCGGCGCCCGAAGCCGCGAGGCTCGCTGGCATTCGCGGTGAGCGCTCGGTGCCGCTCGTACACCGCGACGACCTCGTCGTCCTCGTGCAACGAAGCTAGAGGAATTCCGGCGTTTTCCCTGAAGCCACGCCGCACGACTGAAGCCGCACCGCCGAAGTTGCGCCGCCGAAGCCGCACCGCCAAAGTTGCGCCGCCGAAGCCGCACGGCCGAAGCCGCACCGCCGAAGTTGCGCCGCCGAAGCCGCACCGCCGAAGTTGCGCCGCCGAAGTTGCGCCGCCGAAGTTGCGCCGCAGGAGGAGCCCCCGTAGCGTGTCGGTGTACCGGGATCGTCGATGTCCGAGCTCCGCCGATCGATCGGATGGATCGTTGGCACCACCCTAGTCGTGGGTGGTGCGCTGCGGCTCTTCGTCTTCGACGTCTGGACCGTGCCCGAGGACAAGTGGCTCGCCGCCTCGATCGCACCGACGCTCGGGGCCGGCGATACGGTGCTCTTGCTTCGGCATGGCAAGCCCGGCACGGGAGATCTGGTTCGCTGCGCAGATCCCGAGAAAGCCGGAAAGCTCGTCGTTGGGCGCATCGTCGGCATGCCTGGCGACAAGGTCGAGCTCGGCGCGGCGCGCCTCACGGTCAACGGCCATTCGTTCGTCTCGTCGGAGGCCTGCACCGAGTCAACCTTCACCGTGACCGAGCCGGAGACCGGGTCAGCCGTCAAGCTCAACTGCAGCCGCATCGAGATGAGCGGCGGCTGGCACTTCATGGGGTCGAGGCCCAAAGCCACGAGCGACCGTCCGCACGCGCACGAGGTCGGTCCCGGTCGGTATTACCTCGCGAGCGACAACCGCGGTATGCACGATGACTCCCGCGATTTCGGGGCGATTCCCCAGGCGACGTGCAATCGACGCATCGTGTTTCGCCTCTGGGGGGCGGGCGGATGGCTCGACGGTTCGCGCCGATTCACGGTCGTCCGCTGAGCCGCGCTGCTTGCTATTGCGGGGCGGGCGATTCCTGACCGCTCCGGGGCTATAGGTCACTCGTCTGGCGCCCTTGGCACATCGACAAGGCCCACGCGCACCACCTTCCAGTTGCCGTCGATGCGCGCGAGCTCCACGTCGGCACGCTTCTCATGCGCCGCCGCCGAGCCTCCGAACCGGATCGAATACGCGAAGCGGACACGCCCCTCGCGCTCGCTGCGGGCGCCTCGCTCGACCCGAGCGGTGAGCTCCGCCTGTTCGGGTCCGTACCCCTTGCTGCGGATCGCCTGCGTCTCGAGGACTTCTTTTTCCAGCTGCTTCGCCATCCCTAGCGCCGCATGCTTCATCGCCTCCTCTTGATTGGCCCTCGCGAAGTAGGCGTCGGCGAAGGCGTCGGCGACACTCTCGGGTGCGCCGGGGTCGGCGCGCTCGCAACCCAAGAGCGCAGGGGCCAGCGAAAGGAGCGACACCGCCACGAGCCTCCACCAACGGGTTGATACCGCGTGCACGCTACCAGCATGACCAAGGGGCGGGCGCGCGGCAACCGAGGGCGCCTCGCGCCGCAGCGGCGTCGAATGCGCCGGGGCGCGGGCGCATAAAGCGCTGCGGGCGGCGTCGAATGCGCCGGGGCGCGGGCGCATAAAGCGCTGCGGGCGCGGCGAATGCGCCGGCGCGCGGGCGCATAGAGCGCTGCGGGGCGCTGCGGGCGCGGCGAAGCCTCCGCCCGAGAGTCGTGCTAGAAGCGGCATCGCGTGGGTACGCTAGAGCACAAGCGCGAGCTCGGCCTCGTGTGCGAGGATTGCCACGCTTTCGCCGCGATCGGTACGGCGGTATGCCCTCGCTGCAGCGCGCCGCTGGCTCTGCGCGGCGCACAAGGAGCCTCGGCCACCGCCAGGCAGCCTGCCGTCTGGCCTGCTCACGCGGCCACCGAAACCGCTCACGCCGAACCGTTCATCCCGACGATCACGCAGTCGACACCTTCCTCCGCGCCCGGGCTCAGCTCGGTGGCGGACGCCGAAGCCCCCACGCCGCGCATGGCCGCGCCACTTGCCACCCTCGAGGAGAAACTCATGGAGCCAGCCCGCCACTACGTCTGCCGTTCGTGTTCCACAGCCGTACCCGCAGGGCACAAGTTCTGCGGGCGATGCGGGACCCCGGTGCCCGCGCAGGTGCGGGACTTGAAGACGAACTTCTTCGGCGAGATGCAAAACCCGGCGAAGGCCAAGCTCATCCTCATTCGGGGCGAGGGGATGGAGGGAACGTCGTTCTACCTCAAGGCCGAGCAACACATCGTGGGGCGCGAGGGCCAGCTCATGTTCCCCGACGATCCGTTCGTGTCGCCGCGGCACGCGAACTTTTTCTACCGCGACGGTCACCTCGTGGTGCGCGACGAAGGCTCGCTCAACGGCGTCTACGTCCGCCTCCGCGGCGCGGTGCCGCTTCAGCCCGGGCAGACGTTTCTTGCGGGCGAACAGGTGTTCCGCCTCGACACCGCCGAGCCCGTCAGCGATGACGGCCCAGCGTCAGACGGCACGGCGTTTTATGCCTCGCCCCGAAAACCGAGCAATTTCCGCCTGAGCCAAATCTTCCGCGGTGGCGCCGTCGGCATGTGCGTTCACGCAGAGGGGACGTCGATCGTCGTGGGCCGCGACGGGGCGGACTTGAACTTCCCGGAGGACAATTACATGTCCGGGGAGCACTGCCGCATCGAGCGCGACGGCGAAGCGTTCACGCTCACCGACCTCGATAGCCGCAACGGCACCTACGTGCGCATCGACGCCGAGCGCGTCCTCGAGGACGGGGACTTCGTCTTCATCGGACGTAAGCTCCTGCGCGTCGAGATGAACACGAACTGATCCTCGGCCCGCTAGCTCTCGGCCCGCTAGCTCTCGGCCCGCTAGCTCTCGGCCCGCTAGCTCTCGGCCCGCTAGCTCTCGGCCCGCTAGCTCGCGGCCGGAGAAGAGGGGCC
>SYFR01000313.1 GCA_005800325.1 Myxococcales bacterium
AGTCCTTGCCGATCGAGTAGAGCATCACCGGCCGCTCGAACTCGGCCGCCACCTCACGCAGGATGTGGATGCTCTCGGCCTCGAGCGCGCGCAGGTGGGTCAGCGTTCGGCCAGAGAGCGGGGGCGTCACGGTCGCGTCCATATAGCAGAGGCCGCTACCCGCATAGCAGAGCCGGCGGCTCGCGTAGCGGAGGCGGCGACTCGCATGGCAGAGGCCGCTACCCGCATAGCAGAGCCGGCGGCTCGCGTAGCGGAGGCGGCTCGCGAGGCTCAGGCGCGCACGAGGTCGAGGAACGACTCGAGCATGCGATGCGTCAAGCCCCACACCACGTGATCGCCGACGAAGTACCCCGGCATCTCGAAGGAGCGCCCCTCGTGCACATACGGGCGCGTCGTCAGGCTCGCGCCCGTGAGCATCGGCTCGAGCGGGACCCACAGCGCCTCTTCCACCTCGGCGGCGCGCAGCGCTAGCGGCTCATCGTGCGCCACGAAGAAGACGTGCGGCTCGATGACGAGATCGACGAGCCGCGCGCGCGCCACCGCTTGCAGGTCGTCGAGGCGGCCGAGGTGCTCGGCGCGATCGAGGCAGAGGCCCACCTCTTCGCGCGCCTCGCGGACCGCGGTCTCGTACAGGCTCGCGTCGGCGGCGTCGTGGCGGCCACCCGGAAATGCGACGTGACCCGACCAGGGATCGTGCTGGCGCTCGGCGCGCTTGATGAGCAGCACCTCGAGCGGACGGGCGTGCGCGCCGACCTGCGAGCCGACGTGCGAGCCCGCCTGCGAGCCCACGTCGCGCGGACCTTCGCGCAGCACGAGCGCCACGGCCGCGAGCTTGGTGTGCTCGCCGCGAGGCACCATCGCCGGCGTGTGGGCGCCGAGGCGTGCGCGGGCGCGATCGAGGTCGAGCGGCATGGGCGGCGCACTCCTAGCAGCTGGCCGGCGCGGCGGGCGGGCTCTCTCGCCACGAGGCCACGCCGCTTGGACCGGGGCAAGCGGAGGCGCCGCCGCAGAAGCTCGACGCCGCCGAGAAGACGCGCTTGGCCTACCAGGTCGCTTGCTCGCTACCGACGAGTCCGAGCGGGCCCCGATCGGGGCTTGACCGCGCGCGCCGTCGCCCGTAGCTGCTCGTAGCGTGACGGACCGCTTTTCCACGCTGATTTCCGCCGAAGACATCGCCGCTCGCGTGCGTGCGCTCGGGCAAGAGATCGCGCGCGACTACGCGGGACAGCCGCTCGTGCTCGTGTGCGTGCTGAAGGGGAGCTTCGTGTTCACGGCGGATCTCGCTCGCGCCATCGACGGCAGCGTTCGCATCGAGTTTCTCGGCGTGCAGAGCTACGGCGAGGGCACCGAGTCGAGCGGCGTCGTGCAGATCACGCAAGATTTGACGCGCACCGTCGAGCACGAGCACGTGCTGTTGGTCGAGGACATCGTCGACACCGGGCTCACGATCGCGCACCTGCTCGAGCTGTTTCGCACGCGCAAGCCCGCGAGCGTCAAGGTGTGCGCGCTGTTGCACAAGCCGGCGCGGACGCGCGTCGCGGTGGCTATCGACTATTTGGGCTTCACCATCGAAGACAAGTTCGTCGTCGGCTACGGGCTCGACTTCAACCAGCGCCACCGCAACCTGCCGTTCATCGGCGTGGTCGACCAGCCCTGAGCGAGATCCAAACCATGGGAAGCGAGAAGCGCCTGACGATGCTCGAGGGCCTGACCCAGGCCGGCAAGGCCGACTCGTTCGCATGGTACGCGCTCGCGCTCGAGTACAAGAGCTTCGCGCGCATCGACGACGCGCTGCGCACCTTTCGCCAGCTGTGCGAAAAGGACGCGAGCTACGTGCCGATGTACCTCATGTGCGGCACGATGCTCGGGCACGCGGGGCGAGCCGGCGAGGCGCGCGAGTGGCTCGAGCGGGGGCTAGTGAAGGCGCTCGAGGTCGGCAACACCCACGCCGCGAAGGAGCTCGAAGAGGCCCTCCACGCGCTGCCGCCGCCGCCGAGCCTGCCGTAGCCGGGCCACCACATCGGCCCTGCGAGGGTCGTCTTCCCGCCTCCAGCAGTGCGCCAAGCTCTGCGAGCGGCTCGCCGGCGGTCTCGAGCACCCGCGCCGACATCGCTCTGGACGGCCTCGTACGAAAGCTCGTTCGTCAGATGAACTGGCAAGTAAGAATCGGCCGTGATCCAAGCATCGCGCAGCAGCAAGGGCTCTCGCGACTACGGAATCCAGCCAGCCTGAGGGCCGCCGTTCGACGGTGTCGCGTCGTGCGCCGGCCCTGCGTGCGCCGGCTGCGCGTTGCGTGCTGGCACCGCGTGCGATAGATGCCGCGCGGTATGGCTCGGCGACCCGCGCTCACGCCCGCGCCCGGGTTGTTCGAGGCGCACGCACGCCGCACGGGCGACGTTCCGCTCGCCGAGCGCGTCCGCCCCGGCCGCCTCATTGACGTCGCCGGCCACGAGAAGCTCGTCGGTCAGGCGGGGCCGCTCTCCCGCTTCCTCGCCGCCGGCAGGCTGCCGAGCCTCGTGCTCTGGGGCCCGCCCGGCTCCGGCAAGACGACGCTCGCGCACGTCCTCGCTTCCTGCGTGCGCGCGACGTTCGTTGCGTTCAGCGCGGTCCTCGGCGGCATCGCTGACGTTCGCGCCATCGTCGAGGCCGCACGCTCGCGCCGCGCGACCGGCCACGGCATCACCGTGCTCTTCGTCGACGAGAGCCACCGCTTCAACAAGGCGCAGCAAGACGCGTTTCTCCCGCACGTCGAGGACGGCGCGATCACGCTCATCGGAGCGACAACGGAGAACCCCTCGTTCGCGCTCAACGCCGCCCTCTTGTCCCGCTGCCAGGTCTATCGCCTCGAGGCCCACGCCGACGAGAGCCTCGTCTCGGTCATGCGCCGCGCCATCGCGCATCCCGATGGCCTCGCCGGTCGCGTCAGCGCCGACGACGAGGCGCTCGCCGCGCTGGCATCGATGGCACGAGGCGACGCCCGCCGCGCGCTCAACCTGCTCGAGCTCGCCGCACAAGAGGCCGAAAAGTGCGGCCGATCGGCGATCGATCGCGAGCTTGCCACCTCGCTCGCGGGCCACGCCTCCTTGCTCTACGACAAGTCCGGCGAAGAGCATTACAACGTGGTCAGCGCCTTCATCAAGTCGATGCGCGGCTCCGATCCGGACGCCGCCGTCTACTGGATGATGCGCTTGCTCGAGGCGGGCGACGATCCGCTCTTCGTCCTTCGCCGCATGCTCATCTTCGCGAGCGAGGATATCGGCAACGCCGATCCGCGTGCGCTCGAGCTCACCGTCGCCGCCGACGCCTCCTTTCGCCGGCTCGGGCTGCCCGAGGGCCTCTACCCGATGGCGCAGGCGGCCCTCTACCTCGCGTGCGCGCCCAAGAGCAACGCGGCGAACCTCGCGTGGCACCGCGCCAAGGAGCGCATCGCCGAGACCGGCGCGCTCCCCGTGCCGATGCACCTGCGCAACGCGCCGACCCAGCTCATGCGCGACGAGGGCTACGGGCAAGGGTACCGCTACGCGCACGACGAAGTAGGCGGCTACGCGCGCGGCGCCACGTACCTGCCCGAGGCCCTCGCCGGCGAGCGCTACTACGTGCCGACCGCGCGCGGGCTCGAGGCGAAGATCGGCGAGTGGCTCCGCAAGCTGCGCGGCGACACCGAGGAGCCCTGAGCGCCGCGCGACGGCAGGCTCGGCGGCGGCGGCAGCGCGTGGAGGGCTCCCCTCGGGGGTCCCCTACGCGGCTCAATTCCACCCTCGAGCGCAGCGACTTTCCTTGGTACCAGGACCCTGAAACTGGGCTGGTCCCTTGACGGTGAACGCCGGCAGCCGCCAAGCGGCGCCCCTGAAAATCAACGGACCGGGGTCCCGCGCTTGCGTCCTGAAGGGGTCAAGAATTGGTGGCCTCATGCCCAGGGGCATTGAGGTAGAACAGCTTCATGGGAATGAGCTTCATCGCTCACGTTCGCAGCCCGCGCGGCCATCGCCTCGCTCGCCTCGCCCCGCTCGCGGCCTTCGCCCCGCTCGCGGCCTTCGCGCTCGCGCAGCCGGCGTGCGACGCAGGCGAAACCGGCGCGGCGACGGCGGCGAGCTCGTCGACTGGCGCGGCAGGCGGGGCGGGCGGCGCTTCGACCACGAGCTCAGCCACGGCCGGCACTGGCGGCACTGGCGGCACTGGCGGCACTGGGGGCGCGGGCGGCGTCGTCACGGATCCGTACGACCTCGCGTGCGAGGGGCCGACGCGGACGCTCGATGCCATCACCTGGAACGCGACGAAAGACGGCGGCCCGTACCTCGCCGAGGCGCACCGCTTCGCGCTCTTTTACGGCAACGACGCGGAGGTCGCGGCCGCGCACCTGCAGCAGCAGCCCAAGGGCTCGCGCGCGCTGATCTTCGGGCTCTCCGGCGGGCCATCGTTTCCGAGCCAGTTCGACCGCCACCCCGAAGACCGCTGTCGCACGCCCAAGAACGAGCTCACCGAGTTTCCTTGTCCGTGGTTCGACCACGGCGCACCGTGGCTCGCCTCGCAGGTCGAGCCGCTCCTTGTTGCTCTGTCCGCGAAGGGCGTCGAGCTCGACGCGTTCCTCATCGACGCCGAGGTCCAATTGAACAACTGGACGATCCTCGCGGAGGTGAAGGACGCGACCAAGCGCGCCGCGTTCTGGGACGTGCTCGAGAACGACCCTCGCATGCAGCCCGTGCTCGCGGCCGCGAGCATTCAGCTGCCGCTGAAGGAGCGCGTCGAGAAGTTTGGCCAGTATCAGGACTACTTGAAGTGGAACGCCGCGATGGACGACATCGTCCAGGGGTACATCCACGATGCCCTCGCGAAGACGATGGCGAAGTATTTCCCGAACGCGGAGATTAGCAACTACGGCGCCTCCCGCTACACGAGCGCGCTCGACGTGCCGGACTACAATGGCCATCACCCGCACCTCTTCGGAGATGGCACCTTCGTCGGTAACCACCAGTCGCGCGAGGGCTACGGCTGGCTCGTGCAGCTCGCGGGGCAGGAGATCGTGCCGGGCGTCACCCTCACGGTGCGACCGTTCCACGCGCTCCTCTACGCCGCAAACACGCTGCGCGTGATGCCGCTCGCGGCGCCGGAGGTGCCATTCCACCCGTGGCTCGCCGCGCGCAGCTACAAGGGCGACGCGTGGGCGGGCGCCATGCAGAAGTGGGTCGGCTTCGCTGACCACGACGCCTGGCAGGAGCTCGTGTTCCACACCGCGCTGGCCGGGGCGACGCGCATCGCGCACTGGAACGTCGCGTCCGACATGAACGATCCGGCCCTCGTCGCGTCCGACGTCGCCGCTGCGCGCGCTGCGCTCGAGGAGCTCAATGCCCTCGCCGGATGCGCGGACCGCGCCACGCTGATCGAGGGGCTCGCGCCTTGGGATGGGAAGTTCCTGGTGTCGGGGATCCGGCTCGAAGATCACGAGCTCTACCGCGTGACGCCGGACCTCGACGCGCCCGGCTCGCCCGATCTCGCCGCCGTCGTGACCTCGAAGGAGCCTGCGAGCTTCACGCTCGGCGGGGAGCTCCTCACGTTCCCCGAGGGGCGCGTCCACGAGCCGGCCGCTCCCGCGTCCGCGGCGGGCGTGTGGGTCGTTCAGCCAGCGGGCGCGCCGAAGCCGACGCGCAGCAAGTGACCCGCGGCGCGCGGCGCTCGCGGCTCGTGGGTCGTTCGGCCAGCGGGCGTGCCGAAGCCAAAGTTCACGGAATAACCGCTTGCCGCGACCTCAATCGTTCGTCTTGCGCAGCACGATGGCGCGGCCGTCGCCAAGAGGCCAGCGCAGCCGATCGTTCGCCGCGAGCTGCAACGCGACCTCGTCCGCTTCGCCCGTGGGCTTCAGAAAGGCGACGACGAGCGCGTCCTTGTCGGCCTTGGTCACGCGAAACGTGCCCTCACGCGGATTCTCGGTCGGGATGGCCACCGTGACGCGCGCGCCGCGAAATTCGAAGCTCGCGCCGCGCACCCAGCTGCCCGCCTGCTCGGCCTCGGTCGACTCGAAATTCTCGAGGCGCTCGCCTACCCACTTGCCCTGGAGTCGCTGCGACGGGGAGCTCGCACATCCGAGCACCAGCGCTCCGGCCACCAGCGAGCCGAGCAGGGTCGAGAGAGGTGCCGCCGCGCGCGAAGCTGAGAGCCGAGCCGAACCGACCGTCCGCAAATGGTGCCGCATGATGTGCATCGTGCGGGCCGACCGCGAGCGCGGCCAAACTTGTCGCACATTTGTCTACCCAAGTTCGAGCGCGTGTGCCCGTGGGGCTCCGTGCTACGGCGTGCGCGGGATGTCCCGATTTTCCAGCACGCGACTCGATCTCGAGGGTCGCTCGGCGCTGCTCGAGCGACTCGTCGCGGGCTCGGCCGAGCGCGTCGGAGGGCGGGTGCCGCTGCTCATCTTCGCTCTCGACGGCACGCTGCTCGACAATCGTCCGCGCGTCGTCGCGATCCTTCGCGAGCTTGGCGACCACTGGGAGTCGAAGGCCAGCCTCGCCGCGCATGGCGTGCGACGCGCGACCGTCGAGGGGATCGGCTACGGCTTCGTCGAGAACCTCCGCAGGCTCGGCGTCGAAGACGAAGCGCTGCACCGGGAGGGCTTCGAGTTCTGGAAAGAGCGCTTCTTCGCCGATGCGTATTTGCACCACGACGTGGAGGTGCCCGGAGCGGTGCGGTTCGTGCGACGCTGCTACGAGGCGGGCGCCAACGTGATGTACCTCACGGGTCGTGACCTGCCGAAGATGGCGCTCGGCTCGTTCGCGAGCTTGCGCGATCTTGGATTTCCCATCGGGGTCGTGGGGACGAGCCTCGTGACGAAGCCCGAGTTCGACATCCCCGACGACGAGTTCAAGCGCGACGTCGCGCCGCACCTCGAGCGCGTGGGGCCGGTCCTCGCCGTGTTCGACAACGAGCCGGCCAACTGCAACGTGCTCTCGGCTGCGCACCCCGCGTGCGCCTCGGTTTTCCTCGATACGCAGCACGCCCCCAACCCGCCCGAGCTCGAGCCCGCCGTGCTCGTGGTCGAGTCGTTTCACCACTGACGCGCGATGCGTCTCCGCTGGGCGACGTTCGCGCTCGCGCTCGCGGCCTGTGATCCGGGCAGCGCCGCGCAGGGACCGGACCGTGGTGCCGCGGCCCCGAGCTCCACGGTCGTGCCGCTGCCGGGTTCGCCGCCCGCCGAAGTGCCGGCCGACCTCGCGAGCGCCTCTACGGCGGTGCGGGCGCAACCGGCGCCTCGGGTCGGGGCGTCTGCCACGGTGGGCTCTCTGACACCGCTGTCGGGCGCGTCGGCCATCTCGCCCGTCAATCGTGGCGTGGCGGACGGCGCTCGCGACGAGTCCGAGCACGGTGGCGCGGCGCTCGACGCGCGCTGGGAATGGCCTCCTCGGGGCTCGGCTCGCAGCGAGGAGGCGAGCGATGGAGCGCGGCGCAAGGGTGCGCTCGAGCACACGGTCGAGCTCGCCGCAGCGGGGCGCATGCGAATGGTGTTCGCCTCGACCGCGCTGCCCTTGGGGCAGGGCAGCGAGCTCCGAGTCGATTTCGAACGGCAACTCATCTTGTGGCCGAACGGCAAGCGCTACCGTGAGCTCTTGCCAGGAACGCTGGCGGCGCTGTTCTCCGAGCGGCGCGCCGACGTGCTGCCGCTCGCGCGCGCGACGCTGCGCAAGTCCGGAGCCGGGAGGGTGCTTGGCCGTGCCACGCGCGTCGTCGAGCTCGAGAGTCCGTACGGATCGTTGCAGCTCGAGCTTGCGGCGATCCGCGAAGCCGGTGCCGGCGCGCCCCTGTTGTGCCGGGCGCTCGCAGAGCTCGGTGGCGTGATCCCGCCGGCGAACGCGTGCGGCGACGGCGCCGAGCCCGAGGTGGCGCTCGCAGCGATCTACCGCTCCCACGACCATCCGAGTGAGGTCGCGACGCGGTTCGTCGTGCGCGCGGTTCGGGTCGTGGCGCGCGAGCAAGTGCAGCCGAGCCTCGCACCGCCGGAGGCAGAGCGGGTCGAGCGCGGGCTCCCGGGTCCGAGCAGCGCCGTCCTCTTGTCGCGCGAGGAGCTCGCGTCGCTCCGCGGCGCAGACGTGGGGCCTCGCGGCCCGGGAACCGCAAGCAGCGCGCCCGCCGTGGACTCCGCTGCGGCGCTCGTTGCGAAGAACGACGGCGATCGGCTCATGTATCTGCTCGTGGACGGCATGCCCGCCGGCTACGTCGGCCCCGGCGCGAGCCTGCGGCTGCAAGGGCTACGCGGTCGTCACGAGCTCGCCTGGCGCAGCTTCTTGGGCGAGGTGCACACCGTGGCGCGCGAGGTCGATGCCGCCGGCGCCGTTCGCTATCCCGAGGATGCCGCCGTGAGCCGCGGGTCCGAGCCGTAGGCCGCAAGCCCGACGAAATTGCGCTTCCGTGCTCCTCCTCCCCGGCGCTCGTGGCGCGCGGGCTGCCGGCCCGGCTCGACCGCCCTGCGCCGCCTGGCGCGCTCGACTCCATCGGTCGATCGCGATAGGACCGTGGGCTCCCTTGGCGACCGACGATTCCGAACCGCGCATGGCAACGGAGGCGCGAGCCGTTCCGTCGACCGTGGCGTGCAGCGTCTGCCTCGAGGCGATCCCCGCCGGCTGCCAACTGTGCCCGGAGTGCGGTGAGCCGCCCGACGACGCGCCCGACCTGCCCCCATCGAGCGTGGCCGTGCCGGGCCAGAGCTGGCTCAAGATGCACTGGCGCCCGGCCGTGACGATGACCGCCGTCGGGAGCCTCATCGCTACCGGCATCGCGCTGCGGTACCTCGCGCCCGAGCGGTACCGCGTGCCGACGATCGCGCCTGCGCCCGCCGGTGCCGAGGCGACGTGCTCGGAGGCGTGCTGGCCAGGCGAGGCGTGTTCCCAGGGGCGGTGCGTTTGGCGGCCGGCGAACGACGTGTCGCACCTGCCGGGGGCGCCGACCGTGGCCGGACCGTTCTCACTTCCCGCGGACGTCGTGGATGTCCTGGCGCTCGATGCGGAGCGGTACCTGGCAAGTTCCCTGGTCGGCGTGCGGGTCGCGAACGCGCGCACCGGGGAGCTGCTCAGCCTCGTCAGCGACGCCCCGCAGGCCCAGCGCCTCTTTCGGGTCGGCGGGGTCGTCTACGCCTCGGCTCCGGAGCGACTTTACGTGATCGACGCCGCGTCGATGACGGTGCTCAAGAGCGTCGAGCTCGGCCGACCCGTCGCCGACGTCGCCGTGGCCGCGGGCGGGCAGCGGGTGCTCGCGGCGCTTCCGGCGGCGCGGGCGGTCGCCGTGCTCGACACCGAGCACCACGCGGAGGTCGCACGATTCTTCTTTGGCGACGATCCGGTGGCGGCCGTGTCTTTCGACGACGCTGGCGCACGCGCGCTGACGGCGAACGGCGATGTCCCGCTGCTCGGGCTGCGGCCGGCGAGCCACTCGGTAAAATTCGGCGCCGTGTTCTCGTTCGATCCGAGCCGGCTGCCGTCGGGGCAGGACCGCGTGCGCACCGGCGTCGATGGCAATCCGGCCGATGTCCTCGTCGCGCCCGACGGCCGCAGCAGCTTCGTCGTGCTGCGCGAACGGAGCGAGGTCGTGCCGCTCGAGCACGTCGAAGGTCTCACCGTGCGGCGCGAGAAGTCCATCGCCACCTGCTCGCAACCCGAGCAGATCGAGCTGGTGCGGGCGTCGAGGCGCGCCATCGTTCGCTGCAATTCCGGCCGCGCCGTCGATGTGATCGACCTCGCCGAGCGGCGCGTGCTGCGTAGGATCGAGCTCAACGCGCGCGTCAGCGACCTCGCGGTCTCGCCCGATGGGGCGCATGCCCTGCTGGCACTCCCGCGCGACGGCCAAGGGGCGATCGGCGTGCTCGACCTCGGCAGCTACGAGCTGGTCCTGCACGAGCTCGCGGGGGAGCCGCACCGGCTTCGGCTCGCCCCCGACGGCCGCACCGTGGTGGCCATTTCGGACCGCAGCAAGGCCGCGTGGGTGCTGCGGTGAGCGACGCGCCGAGCGGCCCGCCCGGCCCGAGCCCGCGGACGCCGTGCCCGCAGTGCGGCGAGCCGATCCTCCTCGGTGCGCGAAAATGCCGCGCGTGCCGATCGTGGCTCGGCGCGCCGGCCCCGGTCCAGGAACGCACGCGTTCGGGGCGCGCGTTCGCCCTCATGAGCGCGGCCGTGATCGTCGTCGCGTCGGTGCTGCTGGCGCGCCGCGAGTCGCCGGTGGGTGCGGCGCCTCCGCTGACGCCGACCGCGGTGCCCTCGTCCGTGGCCGAGGCCGCGATCCCATCGGAGCCATCCCCGGCGGCGTTCGGCCCCGAGCCGAAGCGCACCGTCCCGCTGGCCGCGCCCTCATCCGGCGAGCCCGCGCCCGCAGCAGCGGATGGGCAGGCGTGGCGCACGCGAACGATCCGCGTCGACGTGCACCCGCTCGACGTGGTCTTCGCGGCCGACGGTCGCTCCCTCTACGCGAGCGGTGACGACGCTTCGGTGCGCGCGTACGAGGTCGCTACCGGGCGATTGCTGCACATGACGGCGGTGCCCGCGCAGGGCGATCGCCTCCGCTTGCTCCACGGCCGCTACCTCGCGGTCATTCGCCGCGAGGACGCGGCGCACGTCCCAATCGTCGACGTGCAAAACTTCGAGCGGGATCCCTTGCTGCTTCAGGTCGGTGGTGAGCCCGCGGACGCGCTCGCGCTCGACGATGGCAAGACCGTGGTGACGGCGTCGAGCAAGGGGCAGCTCTTGGCGAGCTTCGAGCTCCCGAGCGGCCGGCGGCTCGGAGACATGCGCGTACCGAGCGCGTTGCGCGATCTCTACCTGCTGCGGACGGGCGACCGCACCTACGTCGGCGCGCTCGGGGTCGTGAGCCAAGACGGCGCGTCGGCCGGGGCGCGGCTCGAGCTGTTCGATCCGACCGAGAGGCCGTTCGCGGCGACACGCAGGAGCATCGCGGTCGGGCGCGATCCCCGCAGCGGAGCCGTCGCCGAGGACGGTAGCGCGCTCTTTTTGGCCGATCACGCGGCCAGCGGCGCGTGGCACGTGCGGCTCGACGCGCAAGAGCGACCGAGCCCGATCGCGGTGGGCTCGGGGCCCATCGCGGCCTTCTTTTTGGGCACGCGGTACGGCATCACCCTGGACGCGCAGGCGCAGACGGCCACCGTGATCGAGCTCGGCGAGAGCCGACGCACGACGACGCTCATGTTGCCGGGCGTGCCCAGCCACGGCGCCACGTCACGCGATGGCGCGCTGCTCTACGTCGCGCTCGGCGGCTCGCAAATGCCGCCGACCGGGTCGGGCCTCGCGATCCTCGGCGACGCGCCGCCGCGTGTCGTCGGCCAGGTCGACACCGGGTCCGGCGCGCATCGTGTTGCGGTGAGCCCCGAGGGAACCCGCGCGGCGGTGGCGAACTACGCGTCGCGTACGATCACGATCGTCGAGCGCTGACCGCGCGGCGCTTGGTTGCTCTGCGGGCCCCACGCAGGCGCTCTTCGCGCAGGCGTTCAGCGGGGCTTTGCATACGACGCAGTCGCTCTGCGCGCACGCATTCAGCTGCCACCCTGGCCACCGTTTCCGCCTGCGCCGCCTTCACCGCCCGCGCCGCCACCGCTCGGAGCGCACGCACCGCCGGAGCCCTGTCCGCCGGAGCCCTGTCCGCCGGAGCCCTGTCCGCCGGAGCCCCCGGCGTTGCCGCTGCAGTCGTTGATGCCGGAGGTCTCGCTGTCGGCCCCGCCGCCGCTTCCGGTGGATCCCGTGCCAGCCGCGCCGTTTCCGCCCGCGGTCTTGTCGCCCGTGAAGCCCGGCGGCTCCGGCTGCGGGTTGAAGCCGCAGCCCGGTCCGAGCGCGAGGGCGGCGGTCGCAGCGAGCCCGGCGAGCGCACCCAGGCGAACCGTGACCCGAACCGTAGGCCGAACCCCGAGCCAAGCCGTCGACCGCATTCCGATGTTCCTCATGCTCGTCATGCGCCGCCTTCACCGCCTTCACCGCCCGCGCCGCCTTGACCGCCTGCGCCGACGAGCTCGCCGCAGCTCCCGCCGCCGTTGCCGCCTTCACCGCCCGCGCCGCCGTTGCCGCCGCCCCCGGCGTTGCAGTCTTCGGGCGCGACTGAGCCGGAGCCGTTGCCGCCCCCGCTCGGGCCGGCGTCGCCGCCCCCGAACCCGGAAGAGGTCGTCCCGGTCGCGTCGTCGGCGCCCCCCGGGCCTCCCGCGCCTCCCGGATCTGCCGGCGGCTCGGGCTGGGGATTGAACACGCATGCGCCGCCTGCGATCGCGGCCGCGGCAAAGAACGTGAGGGCGAGGACTCGAAGGTTCATGCAGTCACTCCTACGCTAACACCGCAGCTCGGATTTCGGCCACACGTCGCACGGCGGGCACAGCGGCAGGGAGCATGACGCATGCCAGGTCGAGGCACGCGCGGCTCGCCGCGCTTCTAGGCGACGCACCGAGCGTCGCGCGGGCACAACCTGGCACACGCAGCGCGGCGGCGATCAGGGATCGCCCACGAGTTCGGCCATGTCGCGCCCGAGTGCTAACGTCGCGCCATGGGTCTCGGTGCGGTTCGACGGACGGCGCTCGTCACGGGTGCCGCAGGGTTTCTCGGCTCGCACCTGTGCGATCGGCTGCTCGACGAGGGCTTCGAGGTGGTCGGCCTCGACAACCTGATGACGGGCGATCTCGCGAACCTCGCGTCGGCACGCAAGAGCCCTCACTTTCACCTCGAGGTCGGTGACGTGCGCGAGCCCCTGCGCGTCTACGCCGAGGTCGTGTTCAACTTCGCGTGCCCGGCCTCGCCGAAGCACTACCAGGACGACCCCTACTCGACCTTGACGACGAGCGTGCTCGGGGCGCAGCGGTTGGTCGAGATGGCGCGCGGAAAGCGCTGCACAATAGTGCACGCGTCGACCTCCGAAGTGTACGGCGATCCGACCGTGCACCCGCAGCCGGAGAGCTACTGGGGCAACGTGAACCCCGTCGGCGAGCGCTCTTGTTACGACGAGGGCAAGCGCTGCGC
>SYFR01000314.1 GCA_005800325.1 Myxococcales bacterium
GGCGGCGGCTCGGGCATCGCGCTGGGCGGCGGCTGGGGCAAGGGAGCGCTCGCCGAGGCGGCGGGCTCGGCGTCGTCGCGTGCTGGCCGCTTGCGCCCGACTCCTCGCTCGTCGTCGCTCTCTTCGTCCTCGAGGCCGAGCTCGTCTTCGGGCGCGGTCTCTCGCTCCGAAGGTGCCTCGGCGCGCGGCGCTGGCGGCAGCGAGCTCCCCTCGTCTCCGAACAGGTCGAGGTCGATCGGGAGGGTGATCGGATCGTCGTTCGGCGGCGTGTCGGGGGGCGCGCCCCCCAACGCGCTCAGGTAACTGCCGAGGGTCGACGGCGCGAGGGGCGCATGGAGCACCAACGCGACGACGAGCGCGGTCGCGAAGCTCCCCGAGGAGAGCTCTCGCTGTCCCCAAACGCCGCGGTGCTCTCGCGGGCTCGAGTCTCCGGGCGTGGGCGCCGTGCCGCGCGAGCGAGTCCGGTTCACCACACGCGAGCCTCGCATTCGGGCACTTCCGGGGCAAGCTGCCGCCGTTTGGGTCGGCACGCGCCTCGCAACGTGGCAGGAGCACCGTCGTCGTGTCGGCTGACGGAAACTGGTTCGACAGGCCCCGATGCGAATAATAGAACCACGCGAGAGTGACATGGTGCCCCCCGAGTCCGGCAAGCACGCCCGTGCACACTCGCATTCCGAAAATCGCCGCGTCTCGCGTAGCGGAGCGGACTCCGTGGAGCGCCGGCCGAAAGTGGCAAGCCCGCCGACTCGGCCGAGCAAGGGACGGGGGGCCGCTGCCCTCGGCGCCATCGTCGGCGTGTTGGTCGGCGCCGCGGGGATAGGAGCGGTGTCATGGTCGGGTGGCTGCGACGGCAAGCCGCCGTCGACCGATCGCTCGCGCGACGCGCGGTCCGCCGCGCCAGCATTGGAGGCCTCCGCCCCGCCGCAGGCGGACGCGCCGAGCCCGCCCGACGACTCCAAGGAGCCCGAGGTCGCCGAGCCCGAAGCCCCCGAGGCTGCCGTCGACAAGCCTTGGGAGGGGCCGTGGCTCGGGGCGCTCGCGCAGGTCACGCCGATCTACCCGACCGCGCGCTTCTCGAGCAATCGACTCGGCTACCTCCGGCGTGGGGGCAAAGCCGCGGCGACCGACAAGGCGATCCGCACCGCCGCGTGCCCTCAGGGCTTCTATCCGCTGGTCGACGGCGGATATGTCTGCGGCAAGTACGCCACCCTCGACACGAACGATCCGCGCGTCAAAGGCGGCATCAAGGCGCCCGACGCGACGAACGCGCTCCCCTACCGCTACGCCTACAACACCGAGCACGGCACCCCGCTCTACAGCGCGCCGCCCTCGCGCGAGGCGATGCTCGAATACGAGCCCTACCTGCTCGATCGCGCCAAGAAGGCGAAGAAGCCGAAGGGCGAAGAGCTCGCGACCGAGACCCAGGACGCCGATCAACCGCGTACCAGCGGCACCGACGCGCGACGGCTGCAGAAGCCCGCTAGCTCCGGCGACGCGAGCGCACGCGCGGTGAGCGCGGATGCGAAGCGCGACGGCGCCACACCTCCGGCCTCGTCGGCCGCGCCGGTCGCGAGCGCAGCGCTCTCGGCCGAGGCTTCCGCACCCGTCGCTCCGAGCCTCGCGGCGACGGCTGAGCCGGGGGCCGGCGGGTCCGGCGCCGACGACGAGCTGGACAAGCCCTGGTGGCAGCGCTCGAAAGACAAGCCGCTCGACGTGAAGCTCTCGGATCTCGACGAGCGCAGCGGCGTCCTGACCAAGCGCATGGTCAAGGGATTTTTCATCGCCGTCGACAGCACCTTCAGCCACAACGACCGGCTCTTCTACAAGACGACCGACGGGCTGCTCGCGCCGAGCGATCGCATGATCATCCCGAAGACGCCCGAGCTCTCGGGCCGCGAGCTCTCGGGCGATGAGAAGCGCATCGGCTTCGTGCGCGTCCCCAAGGCGTATCGCTACGTGCTCGACGAAAAGGGCAAGGCGTTCCGGCGCGGCGATCGGCTGGAGCGCTTCGCGTCGTTCGCGCTGACGGGCGAGACGCGCCTCGTCGACAAGCAGCGGTATCACGAGACTTCGTCCGGCTTCTGGCTGCGAGAAGGCGACTCGACGACGACGGATCCTGGCGCACGCCCTTCGCCGGTCGCCGCCGACGAGAAGTGGATCGACGTGAACCTCACGAAGATGACGCTGATGGCCTTCGTCGGAGATAAGCCGGTCTATGCGGCACTCATCTCGCCCGGCAAGCGTTCGAGCCAGAAGGCGCGCGATCACCGCACAAAAACCGGCGTTTTTCGCATTCGCGAGAAGCACATCGCGACGACCATGGACGGCGACGGCTCGACCTCTGGCGACCTCCCTTACAGCATCATGGATGTTCCGTACGTCCAGTACTACGACGGCTCGTACGCGCTCCACGCCGCGTTCTGGCACTCGAACTTCGGTCGCGAGCAGAGCCATGGCTGCGTGAACCTCGCGCCGCTCGATGCCAAGTGGCTCTTCTATTGGACCGAGCCGAACATCCCGCGCGGCTGGCACGGCGTCTGGGGCTCGGACAAGCGCCGCGGCACCACGGTCGCGATCCACGAATAGGCACGCCTGAACCGCGCGCGCTATTGACTCCGGGCGCTGGCCGCGAAAACTGGTGCTTCGGAGGCGCGATGGATCAGCTGAACGCACACCTCGATCGTGGCTGGGACCTCGCCCAGAAGGGCGACACGCACGGCGCAGGAGAATCGGCACGACGCGCCATCGCGCTCGCCCCCGACTCGGCCGAAGCGCACAACCTGCTCGGCTTCGTCGCCTCGCTCGACGGCGACTGCGAAGAGGCGGTCGAGGCCTACCAGCAGGCCATCTTGCTGGACGACACGTTCGTCGAGGCGATGCTCAGCGCGGCCGAGCTCTTGGTGCATCCCGTCGGCGACTTCGACGAGGCGTTGCTCATGTGCGAGCGCGTGCTCGACATCAGCGACTTCGACGATGAGATCCTGGACGCGCAGCTGTTGAAGTTCGAGGCGCTGTGGGCAAAGGGCAAGCTCGACGAGGCGACCGCGCTCCTCGGGCGCCTTCCGCGGGGGCCCTTCGAGAAGAGCGGGCACAACTTCCTCGCGGGGCGCGCCTATTTCGAAGGGGGACAGCTCGACCACGCGAAGGTCCTCTTGCGCGCCGCGCTCGAGCTCGATCCGACGCACGCCGAGGCGCATTACTACGACGGCCTCATCGCCGAGCGCGAGGAGCGTCAACACGACGCCAACTCGGCCTTCCTGCGCGTGCGCCAGCTCGAGCTGCACGCCGGGATCCCGCCGTGGGCGCCGGACGAGAAGACGTTCATGGCGATCACGCGCCGCGCGGTCGATTCGCTCCCGAAGGAGCTGCGCGACCCCGTGCTCGCCGCCGAGCTCTTCGTCGTCGACCTCCCCGGCGCCGAGGTCATCGTCGACGGGGTCGATGTGCACGCGCTCGTTCTCGCCGAAGCGACGCCGTCACCGCACGCTATCGGTGACGCGAGCCACGCTGGACACGACCACGCTGGACACGACCACGCTGGACACGACCACGCTGGACACGACCACGCTGGACACGACCACGCTGGACACGACCACGCTGGACACGACCACGCTGGACACGACCACGCAGGACACGACCACGCAGGTCACGACCACGGTGGCGGCGCGCCGCGCTGGCGACTTTTTCTCTACGCGCTCAACGTGCTCCGCGTCGCCGGAAGCCTGGACGCCGTGGAGGAACACATCCGCGACGCGCTCGAGCACGAGATCGGACTCGCGATGGCCGACCTGGCGCGGCACCAACAGAGCCGCGCGTGACGCGCCCGGGCTCACGCGAGCCTCCGCACGGGCCCGGTCAGTCAGCGCGTGCCGCGCTCTCCGCGAGGTCGTCGTCCGCGTCCTCGTCGTCCTCATCGAGGTCCTTGACCGGCGCGGCCTGGATCATGGGGAGGCGACGCTTGCCGACCGGCCCCTCGTCGACGTAGTCGCGCAGCGCCATCATGTCTTTGAGCGCCTCGAGCTTCGCCAGCGCGCGCACTTCGACCTGCCGAATTCGCTCGCGCGTGAGGTTCATGATGGCGCCCACGTCCTCGAGCGTCGTGCCGCCGCGGTCCGCGACGTCGAGCGCGCAGCTCTCGTTCATCTCCCACACCTCGAGGTCCGGGAAATTCAGCTTGATGGCGCCCGTGCGTGGCGACACGTCCACGTAGAGGTGGTGCTTGCACGAGACGAACGGGCACGGGCGCTCACCGCCGATGCACTCGACTCGCGTACGCGGACGCTCGTGATCGGTCTCGGGATACAGCATCCGGCCGAGCTCGATCTCGCGCTTCGTCATGCGCTTCACGCTGAGCGTGCGCGCCCGCACCGCGCGTTTGCGCCGCGAGCGCCGCTGCTCACGCGTCACCGCGGTGTCGGCGGTCTGCGTCGTCGCGTTCAGGGCAAGCGTCCCGTCGATCGCCAAGGGATCGATCTCGTCCATCACAACCTGCCCGCCAGCCAGCGCCTCGAGGATCTTCACTGTCTCCGTCGCCATCATCTCCTCCGCAATCCCACAGAAGGCATGCGTCTCCCTCGCATGCTCTCCCGTGCACACGTCACCGGTCGCCCGCACTCCGCGGGTCCCCCATTCACTCAGTCGAGGCTTCCCTCGACCGGGCGCTCCGCCGCCAGGATCGCGCGGCCTCGCCCTGAATTACGACTTCGACGGCAACTTCCGTCGAGCCCTCGTTAGCGCTGGTTCACATCGAGCGCGCCTGAAGCGCGCGGAAAATCTTGCGTCGGTCACGACGCGACCCCCGTCCCCTGCTCCTCGAGGAGGGCATCGGGGTCGGTGGTGAGGCGCTGCTCGATCTTCTCGAGTCGCGCCAAGAGCTCGTCTGCCGCACTCCGTGCACGCCCAAGCTCGGCCTTCGCCGCGCGCCCCTCGGGGAGGGCCCCGGCGCGCTCCGTGATGGTCCGATTGAGCACGCCGAAGACTTGATCGAGGCTCTGTTCGAGCTCCTCGAGATCGCCCCGCACGAAGAGGACCTGACGCTGGATGTCCTCGATCGTCAGGTTCTTCTCCATCAGGTCTTTCACCCGAAGGATCTGCCGGACGACGCGGACGGGATATTTGCCTCTCGAGCCCTGATGCTTTCCCTTCTTTCCTACCCGCACGCTCCGCGGCAAGAGCCCGAGCTGGACCCACTTGCGAAGCGTCGCCTCTCCGAACCGGATCTCATTCGATGCGAAGAAGGCGAGCAGGTCGGCGGAGGTGATTCCGGCGGAGTGCTGCTTCTCGACCTCGACGAGCACGCTCTCTGCCACCTTCGCCATTGCCCCGTAACGCGCGGGTTGCCCCGCCTCTCCAACTTTCAGAACGACCCGCGATCCCTGTCTCGCGATGCGTCCCTTGAACCGAGAGCCAATGTATTCCACTCAGTGGAATCCAGTCAAACGATCGCCTCGCAATATTTTGCGTCGCGCACGAACTGCCGTATGAATCCGTGCCAGACGCTCGGCTGAGGACATTGTTTGTCCACCACTTGAGGTGACGCGTGGGCTCTCTGGGAACCAGAAATCCACGTGATTCAAAGCACTTGGCTCCGATGTGCTCCAATGTGCCGCGACCTCGGAGGACCGGCGCGTGTTGACCGCTGACGACACGGTGCTTAGGCAGGGCGGCCCCGCCCGCGAGCCCGAGCGCGTCACGCGTGACGTCACGGCGCGCGGCATACGCATGCGCGTCGTCGAAGCCGGGGATGTCCGCTCCGAGCCGCTCCTCTTGATTCACGGCTTCCTGGCGTCGCACACCGCGTTCGACGACGTGATCGGCGAGCTGGCGCGAAGCTTCTACGTCCTCGCGCCGGACTTGCCGGGCGCGGGCGACAGTGAAAAGCCCTCCCCTGCGCGCTTCTCCTACGGGGTCGACGCCTTCGCCGAGGCCATGGCGGATCTCATCGCGGCCTATGGCCTCGGGCGCACCGGCGTGCTCGGGCACGGCCTCGGTGGCGCCATCGCGATCGCGCTCGCCTCGCGCTACGCAGAGCTCGTGACGAAGCTCGTGCTCGTCGCGCCTCACTGTTACTCGCCCCGCGCGAGCGCACGCATGCGCCTCGCCCTCGCACCGCTCGTCGGCTCGTTCTACTTCAAGCAGCTCTTCGGACGCGGCGCCTTCAAGGGCTACTTCCGCGATGAGCTCTTCGCGCCTGCGCCGGACGTGCCGTATGCACGTATCGACCGGCTCTACGACGCGTTCAATACGCCCTCGGGCCGCGAGAGCGCGTACGCCGTCTTGCGAGAAATGCGCGACACGCGCCCCATCGTCGCCCAGACGACGCGGCTGCGTCCGCCGACGCTCATCGCCTGGGGCCGCGAGGACGCGGTCTACCCGGCGCAGCAAGCGCTTCGGCTCGCGCGCGAGATCGCGGGCTCGCGGCTCGAGCTCTTCGACGCGGGGCACTCGCCGCACGACGCGCACCCGACGGCGTTTTCGGCCGCGGTGCGGCGCTTCTTCGAGGGCCCCGGCTGATGGCGTCGCTCGCCGACGTAGGGCGACGCTTCGGGCGCGACCGCACCGCGATGTTCGGCCTTGGCCTGGTAGCGCTCCTCGTCGCCTTCGCCGCGCTCGGTCCCGCGCTCGTCCCTTCGCCGCCCAACGCGAGCGACTTTTCCCTCGACCCGAGCCTGCGCGGCGGGCCGCCCCTTCCGTCGCTCGAACATCCGCTCGGGACCGATCCGCTCTACCGCGACGTTCTTTCGCGCCTCGCAGCGGGTGCGCGCACGAGCCTCGCGATCGCGAGCGCCGCGACGCTTCTCGCCGTCGTCATCGGTACGCTCCTCGGAATTCTCGCGGGCACTACGGCAGGCACGCGCGCCAAGCACGTCGATCTCGCGGTGCGCGCCGTGCTCGACGTCGCGCTCGCGTTTCCGTACCTCCTGCTCGTCACGGCCATCGGGGTCACGCTCGACCGCACCGACGCTGTCACCGTCGCGCTCGTGCTCGGCCTCACGAGCTGGGTCGGCGTCGCTCGCCTCGTGCGCGAGAAGACCCTCGCGGTTCGCCGCGCGGACTTCGTGACAGCGGCGCGTGCGCTCGGAGTGCCGGCGCACCGCATCGTCCTGCGCCACGTCTTGCCGGCGATCGCGGGCACGCTGCTCGTCGTCGCTTCGCACGCGATGGGCCAGATGATCCTCGCCGAGGCCGTGCTCGGCTACCTCACGCTCGGTGTCCCTCCGCCCGAGCCCACCTGGGGCCGGATGCTCCTCGAGGTCGAGCACTACCTCGGTGTCGAGCCGCACCTCGTCGCGGCTCCCGCGCTCGCGATCCTGATCGCCGCGCTCGGCTTCACGCGAGTCGGAGACGGTCTCGCCCGCGCGCTCGCGCCGCGGCTCTCGGGCACCGAGCGCCTCGCCGAGATGCCGACGCGGGTGCCATTCGACGCCGTGCTCCTCGCCGGCATTGCCGCGCTGGTCGCTCTGGCGCGCCCCGACGCGCTCGCACCGCCCGCGCAAGCCGCGGCCCGGCCCGAGGACTCCGGCGGCAGTGTCCTGCGCCTCGCAACCCAGGCCCCGCTCGTCACGCTCGAGCCGGCGTTGGCTTACGACGAGGCCAGTCGCTCCGTCGGTGAGCTCCTGTTCGCGCGGCTCGTGCGCTTCGACGCAGGCGGTACGCTCGCGGGCGACCTCGCCGAGACGTTCCGCATGGAGGGCGACGGCCGCAGCGTCACCCTCACGCTTCGAGAGGGCCTCACGTTCCACGATGGGACGCCGCTCACCGCCGCCGAGGTGAAGCGGTCGATCGAGCGCGCACTGCACCCGAAGACCCCATGTCCGGGCGCGTCGCTCTTCGCCAACGTCGTCGGGCTCGACGCCTTTCGCGCCGGCTCGAGCGCCTCCATCGAGGGCGTCGAAGCCACAAGCGAGCGCGAGCTGCGAGTGCGGTTGCGCGAGCCGGAGAGCGCGTTTCTTTCGCTGCTCTCCCTCGGATTCATGGCTCCCGTGTGCCGCACGATGGGGGCCTACGCAGATCCGAAGAGCCCCGCCCCCGCCTGCGGCGCCGGACGATTCAGGCTTGGCGTTGCCACGCCAGCGCGCATCGAGCTCGAGCGGTTCGCACGGGCGCACGATCCGGCCCGCCTCGCCGGCGTCGCCCTCGAGCTCGACGTGCCACCTAGGAGCCAGCTACACCGCTTCCTCGCGGGCGAGCTCGACGTGCTCAGCGAGCTGAGCGGCGTCGACACGGCGCGCTTCGTCCGTGACGACCGCTGGCGCGCGCATCAAGGCTGGCTCAGCCGGCCCGCCTCTCACGGGATCTTTCTCAACGCGGGCATGCCACCCTTCGACAATCGCCACCTGCGTCGCGCGGTCGCGTTCGCGGTAGATCCGAGCGTCGTCCCGAAAATCCGGGCGATCGCTTCGCCCATCGATCGGCTCCTTCCCGCGGGCGTCCCCGGGCCGCGCCGAACCGAGCCGCTGCGCCGCCACGATCTCGAGGCCGCGCTCGCCGAGATGAAGCTCGCGGGATATGCGTACGAGCCGAGCACCGGCAAGGGGGGATACCCTGACGTCGTCGACTACTTCACGACGCCCGCGAGCTTCGATCAGGCCGTCGCGGAGACCTACGTCGAGCAGCTCGCGCGGATCGGCATCAAGGTGCGACTTCGCCTGATGAGCCACGCGAGCTTCCTCGCCGCAGTGGGCACGCCAAAGACGGCGCCGATGGGCTGGCGCGGTTGGGGGGCCGATTATCCGGACCCCTCGAACTTCTTCGAACCGACGCTCACGACTCGCGCCATCGCGAGCGAGGGCTCGCAGAACGTGTCCTTCTTCTCGAGCGCCGAGCTCGATCGCGTGCTCACCGAGGCGCGAACGAGTCTCGACGCCGGCGCGCGACTCGCGCAGTTCGCACGCGCGGAGGAGATCGTCGCCGAAGAGGCCCCGTGGATCCCGACGTACACGATGCGCACGCTCGTCGTCTGGAACCCACGCGTACGCGATCTCGCGCTCGATCCATTCGCGACGTTGCGCCTCGATCGCGCCTGGCTCGACCGTCCCGGGCTCGGCGATGCCGATCGTGCCGAGCCTCCTCTCCGCGGCACGGGCACCGCGCCGAACGAGGCTCCGAAATGAGGCGCGCCTTCGCCCTCTTGCTGCGGCGGCTCGCATGGGCGCTCTTCGTCGTGGTCGGCGTGGCGTCGGTGTCCTTTGCCCTCACACGGGCGCTCCCCGGAGATCCCGCGCGGATCCTCGTCGGGCCGCAGGCGAGTCGCGCCGACGTCGAGCGGGCCCGCACGCTCTATGCGCTCGATGCGCCGCTTCGGACGCAGTTCGTCCGCTACTGGGCGCGCCTCGTGCACACGGCCGGCTCGCCGGAGGATCCGCCGGAGGATCCGCCGGAGGATCACACGAGCTGCTCGGAGCCGCTTCGAGGTGTGCATCTCGATCTCGGCTTCAGCCACCGCTATCGCAAGCCCGTCGGCACGCTCCTCGCCGAAAAGGCGCCCAGGTCCCTCGCGCTTGCCCTCGGAGCGATGCTCATCCAGGTGCTCCTCGGCATCGGGCTCGGGGCGTTCGCCGCGAAGAAGCGCGGCACCCTCGCCGACGACGCCGCGATCGGCAGCGTGCTGGTCTTCGTGTCGGCGCCCACCTTCGTGCTCGGTCTCGCGCTGCAATACGTCCTCGCGCATCGCCTCGGGCTCTTGCCGCAAGACGGCTATGGCGCATCAACGGCCGAGCAGCTGCGCGCCCTCGTCCTGCCGGCGCTGACGCTCGGCATCCACGGCGCCGCGTTCTATGCGCGCCTCACGCGCGAGGAGCTCGGGCACGCGCTCGCGGCCGACTACGTTCGCACCGCGCGCAGCAAGGGAGCCTCGGGCACGCGGGTCCTCTTCGTGCACGCGCTCCGCAACGCGCTCGTTCCGATCATGACCTTGCTCGTGCTCGACTTCGGCGCGCTCGTCGGCGGCGCCATCGTGACCGAGAAGCTCTTTCGATGGCCAGGCCTCGGCGCGATGGCGGTCGAGGCCGTCGTGAGTCGCGATGCTCCGCTCGTGCTCGGGGTGGTGCTCGTCTCTGCCAGCGCCATCGTCGCCGCGAGCGTCGCCGTCGACACGATCAACGGGTGGCTCGACAAAAACCGCGAGCGCTCGTGATTCGCGCCGGCGCGCCCCGGTAGACGCCGGAACGGATCCGCACGAGTTTCACTTCTTCGGCTTGGGGCAGTAGCCCCTGTTCGCGCCCTTCGTGGCGAGCCGCCCGCACGCCTCTTTCACGGGCGCGGCATCTTTGTACTTGTTGATGCACTCGTACGCCCACACGAGGTTCATGTACCCGTCGGCGTTCTCCGGATCCTTCTTGATCGCAGCCTTCGCGAGCGGGATGGCGTCCTTGCACGCACCGCTGTTGAGCTTCGCGGTCGCGGCCTTGAGCGGATCGGCGACCTCGGGGAGCGGCCCGTCGTGCGCGATGATCTCGAGCGGCACGCGGTCGTCGGTGGGCGCTGCCGTGTCCAGAGGGGCCGCGCTCTCGGCCGCGGACGCCGAGGCGATCTCGGCTGCACTCGCCGATGGGGCCGGCGCGCTCGCCGCGACGGTGGCGGCGCTCGTCGCGCTCGGTGCGTTCGTCGGCGACGCGGCCGA
>SYFR01000315.1 GCA_005800325.1 Myxococcales bacterium
CGTTCGACTTTTCAGGACCAGAAACTGCGGATGGCTTGGGCACGTTCGGGGATCCATTCTCCGCCCTTCGGTACAGAGATATCCAGAGGGAGCTGTCTCACCCGACGTTGGCACACAGGGGGTAGCCACTCGCGATGAAGAACGACGACGAGCGACTCGCGCGTGCCTCAGAGCTTCGCGCGGTAGCCGCTTGCCACGTGTGCGCCCACGGCGTCGACTCCACCGAAGAGGATGACTTCGGTGCCGGTCCATACGCCCGTCAGCTCGGAGCGTGCGCCGAGCGGCGTCTCCGGCAGGAGCGGAACCCAGCCACCCGCGGCCGTGAAGCGACCGCCGTCGTCGTACACGGTGCCGCAGAGGTCGCCCCCGCAGCCGCCCCAAACGAAGAGCTCGGTGTCCGCCCACACCGACGCGTGCCGCGCGCGCTCGGCCGGAGCACCGGCGCTCGGCATCGGCTTCCAGGAATTGCCGGCGGGGTCGTAGAGGGCGCCGTCGTTGCGATATGGGCCGCCGGCCCAGCCGCCCCAGATCAGCATCGCGCTTCCGGTCCACGCGGCGCTTGGGATCTCACGCGTCGTCGGCGCGCCGCTCGTCGCGATCTCGGTAGTCCACGCGCCCTTGCCGGCATCGTAGCGGTGCCCGTGCGCGAACCAATCGAACGTGTCCGTGCCGCCCCAGATGAGCATCTCGCTGCCCGTCCACACGGCCGCATGCGAGAATCGCTTGGTGGGGCCGCCGGAGGGGAGGGCGGTCCAGGCATTGGCCGCCGGGGAATAGCTGGCGCCGTCGCCGAGTGCGCTCTTGTCGCGGAGCCCGCCCCACACGATCGCAGCATTGTCGGCCGCGCTCATCGAGAAGTGCGAGCGCCCCGTCGGCGCGCCTTCCGTTGCGAGCGCGGTCCACGAATCGCTCTTCGGATCGTACGCAGCGCCGTCGGTCGAATAAGAGGACGCTCCGAAGCCTCCCCACACGAGCATCTTGCCGCCGAGCGCGATCGCGCGGTGCGAGTGACGAGCCGTGGGCGCGCCGGCGCTCGCCATGGGGGTCCAGCTATCGCTCTTCGGATCGTACGCCGCGCCGTCGCCGAGGGGGCCGCTCGCGTTCTCGCCGCCCCAGACGACCATCTTGTCGCCCACCCATACGGCGGTGTGCAGCGAGCGCGCGCTCGGCTCACCCGCGGCCGCGAGCGCGGGGAAGGAGATGGTGCCAACCACGCAATTTCCGGCACCGTTGCACAGGTTGCCGCCGTTCTCGCTGCATGGCGAGCCCGCGGGCGCGGCGTCGATGCCGCACTTCTGATGCGTGCACTTCGGGCTGCCGCATTGTGTCGCGACGCCCGGGCAGTCTGCAACGGCGACGCATTGGCATCCGACTCCGCGGCAGTCCTCTTCTTCACTGCAGCCAGTCGCGAACGCCGCAAGCGAGAGGGATGCAGCCGCAAGGAAATACTCGGTCAATGCGCTCATCGCCGCGGATGATAGCCGGGGCGCAGCAAAGCTTGCTTCGAGAATCGCCGCCGCCGGCTGCAACGCAAGGGGCGATCGGCCGCGCACTCGGCGAGGGCTTACGGAGTCAGCCGTCCGCCGCCCAAGACGAGCTCGTCGCCGCGCGCGCCGCTGAAAACGATGAGCTCGCTCCCGGTCCACACGCCCGCAGAGTCGTGGCGTCCCGGGAACGTCGCGTCCCCTTCGATCGGCGTCCAGGCGTCGGTGCTCGGATCGTAGCGGCCGCCGTCCTCACGGATCTCGCTGCACTCGACCTCGCCGGCGCAGCCTCCCCAGACGACGAGCTCGGTGCCCGTCCACGCGGTGACGTTCTGCGCGCGCTCGCTCGGCGCGACGCGCTGCGAGAGGGCCGTCCATGAGCCGGTGGCGCCGTTGGTCGGGTCGAATCGTGCGCCGTCGCTTCGATACGGGCCCCCTGCCCAGCCTCCCCAAATGAGGAGCGCGGTTCCGGTCCACGCGGCCGAGGCGGCCTCGCGCGTCGTCGGTGCGCCGGTCGCCGCCATCGCGGACCACGCGTTCGTCGCGGGCGCATAGCACTTGCCGTCCTTGAACCAGTCGAAGGTGTTCGTCCCGCCGAAGATGCAGACGAGCGAGCCCGTGTACGCGTGGCTCGCGTCGAAGCGGCCCGCCGGACCGCCCGCTGCCATGCCGGTCCACGCGTTGGTCGTGGGATTGTAGCGAGCGCCGTTCGACTGCGGCGTGATCCCTTGGGCACCGCCGCGTCCTCCCCAGATGACGAGCTCGGTCCCCGTCCACGCGCCGACGTGGCCGACGCGCCCGCCGAGCGTCGTCGCCGGCAACGCGCTCCAGCTGTCGCTCGCCGGATTGTACCGCGCGCCGTTGGCGAGGTATCCACCCGTGCCGTAGCCGCCCCAAACCAACATCTCGATGCCGGTGAACACGGCGACGTGGGAGTGCCGCGCGCTCGGTGCGCCGACGCTGCTCATCGGTTGCCACGTGTCCGTGGCGGGATCGTAGAGCGCACCGTCGTTCGTGGAGCCTTCGTCCGTATCGCCACCCCAGACGATCATCCGTGTGCCGGTCCACACCGCCGTGTGCAGCGTGCGTGCCGAAGGCGCGAGCGCCGTCGCGAGCGGCTGCCATAGCGGATTCACGCATCCGGGGATCGGCTCATGGGTGACGGTGCCCGTCGCCGGATCGCACGCGTCTACCGTGCATGCATCTGCGTCGTTCACCACGGGCGCCGCAGCGAAGTTGCACGCGGCGCCGGCTGTGCAAGTGCCGACGCCGGTGCACGCGTCGAGGTCATCGTCGCACGCCGAGCCTTCAGCGAGCGGCCCATGCACCGTGACGCCCGTGAGCGGGTCGCACGAGTCGGCGGTGCATGGGTTGGCGTCGTCGAGGGCGACCTCCGTGCCCGGCACGCAGACGCCGCCGCCGTCGCAGCGAGCGACGCCGTTGCATGCGTCCACGTCGGCGTCGCAGGTGCTGCCACTCGGGAGCGGCAAGAACTCGCAGCCGCCCGTCCTTTCATCGCACGCATCGAGCGTGCACGGGTTGTTGTCGTCGCAGTGGACCGTGCCGCAGTCGATCGGCACCGGGTACGGCTCGAGCGGGCAGCCGGCGACGAACGCCAGCGCCAGGGCCGGCCACGCAACGAAGGCCCGCTTGCGCATCGTCGTCTCGGGTACACGCGTGCTGCACTGGCGGCAATGGGGCACGCGCTCCGCGCTCGCGGGTGTGATCGTCGCACGACGATGGGACGCTCGACGCCGCCGTGACGGTGTGCGCTCTCTGTCAGCGAGGCAGCGCGCGCTCGCGCTCGCACTGAGCGAGCCGCACCTCGGCGAGAGGACGCCAGCGCTCGTCGGGCGGGGCCTTGGCGAGGTACGCCCGCAGCTCGTCGGCGACGCGGCCGAGGGCCTCGTGTTTCGCCCCCGGCTCGGCGAGCGCGCGCGCCCGTTGCCAGTGGCCGAGCGCCGCGTAGTAGTGCACGTCGTACGCGGGTACGAAGAACCACCCGTCGCCTCGCAGCGCCAGGTCGCCCGAGTCGTAGCTTCGCGCGAGCGCGATCGAAGAGAGCGCGGCGTCGAGATCGCCCGAGCGATCGAGCGCCACGCCGAGACCCCACAGCGTGGTGACGCCGACGGCGCCGACGGCGACGAGTGGCAGCGCCCCGAGGCTCGTGCGGTACCCGCGGATCGCGCGCGAGACGTCACCCAGAGACAGACGCGCCTCGGCCTGGTTCGCGAGCAGGACCGCGCGGCGGAGCGGGTGCGTCTCGAGCGCGAGGGCATCATCGTACGCCGCGATCTCTTGGCGTCGCTCCGCGCGATGTGCGTGCACGACCGCGCGATCGTAGAGCACGAGCGAGCGGAACTCGTGGGCCGCGGCCTCGGACCGGGGCGCGATGCGGGCGGCTCGCTCACTCGCTATCGTGACGAAGCGAAGATGCGCCCCCGCTCGCTCGAGCCGCTCCACGTCGCGGTCGAGCTCGAAGCTCGCGAGCTCGAGCCGTGCGACGATGTAGCGCGCGAGCGGGTCGGTCGAGCCGGCGAGGTCGCCGCTCTTCGCCGCGGCGTGGGCACGTGCGAGGTGTTCGACCGCTGCTTCGGCGCGCACTCGCGCCGCGCGTATGTAGCTTTCGTGTTCCGCGGTCGCCGCACTGACCGCGTCTTCGCGCGCGGCGGCTCTCGGATTGGCCGCGCGTCGCCAGACATTCGACGCCGAGGCGTGGGCGCGGCCGCTCTCGAGCACGAGGCCGAGCGCGAAAAAGACCGCGCGTCGATGCGAGGTCGCGCTCATCGCGGCGTGGAACCGCGCGCGCTCTCGAGGCGAAGGAGGCGCGCCTCGGTGGTCGAGCGCCACGCCGATCGAGCGGGTTCCTCGGCGAGATAGTGCCGATAACGGAGCGCCGCTTCTTTCGGTAGCGTGCGCTCGAGCGCGAGGGCCTCCAGCACCAGGCGGTCGCGCGCCTCGGCCGGCCGAAATGGCAGCGGGCGCTCTCTGACCGCCGCCGCCCCGTCGAGCTCGCGGAGCAGCGCGGACGCTTCCTCGCCTCGCCCCGAGCGATCGAGGGCGAGCGCCAGCGACAGCGCCACGTAGAGGGCGAGGGGCGAGCCGGGGCTACGCGCGGCCTCGCGCAAGAAGGTGAGGGGCTCGTCGAGCGCCGAAGCGGGCGGCGAGCCCTCTCTGGCTGCGGCGGATACGGCCATCGATGCGTGCGCTGCCTCGAGCAACACGCGAACGGCTTCCTCGCGCGAAGGCAAGAGGGACACGAGGGGCACGAGTCGCCGGTAGCTCGCGATCGCCGCGTTCGCATGTCCAAGGATGAGCTCGAGCGTCGCGAGATCGCGCAGCGCCAGCGGGGCGTGGGCCGCGCGGGGGTCACGCTTCAGCGCCTCTTCGAAAGCGGCGCTCGCCTCTTCGTTGCGTTCGAGCCGGAGCAAGGCGCGCGCGGCGAGCACCTTGGGGGCCGCGCGACCGGGCATGGCGGCGTCGGCGGCGAGGGCGTCGTCGAGCGACCGGACAGGTTCGCTCGCGAGCTGCGCCTGGGCATGCGAGAGGAGCCGGCAGTAGCTGACGAGCTGCGGCCGGCGTGCGCTCGCCCACACGCTCGGGCCGGTCGACCTGCGTCCCTCAGCGACCGGTGCGCATTCGGGCGGCCGCCCGGAGACGTTCGCGGCTGCCGTCAGGTTCGGCGTGGCTGCCGCAAAGAGGCCTGCGAAAACGGCGGCGTGCACGGCGCCGAGCATAGTGCCCGGAGTCCGAAATACGCCGCCAAATTCGCTCGCCGGCGAGCAGGCCGAGGGCAAAGGAATTTGCCGTCACGCGCCTCATTTTGACCCGACGATCCCAGCCGCACTTCAACCCAGCCAGCTGTCGCGGACGACGATGGTCTCGTTGCGCCGCGGCCCCACGCTCACGAGCTCGACCGGCAGCTCGACCGTCTCCTCGATGAAGGTGAGGTACTCGCGCACGGCGCGTGGGAGCGATTCGAGCGAGCGGCAGCCACTCAGTTCTTCCGAGAATCCCGGGCGCGATTCGTAGACCGGCGTCGCGCGCTCGAGCGCCGTTGCGGGGACGTCGTCGCGGCGACCCTCGGGCGTGTCGTAGGCGACGCAAATCCGGAGCTCGTCGAGGCTGCGCAGCACGTCGAGCTTCGTCACGGCGAGCGCATCGAGCCCGTTCACGCGACGCGCGTGGCGAAGCTGCACGAGATCGAGCCAGCCGGTGCGCCGCGGCCGGCCGGTGACCGAGCCGAACTCGTGCCCGACCCTGCGCAGGTGCTCGCCTGCCGCGTCGTCGAGCTCGGTCGGGAACGGCCCGCCCCCGACGCGCGTCGTGTACGCCTTCGTGATGCCGACGACGCGATCGATGCGTGAGGGGCCGATGCCGGCTCCGGTGCACGCGCCGCCCGCCACCGCTGACGAAGACGTGACGAACGGATAGGTGCCGTGATCGAC
>SYFR01000316.1 GCA_005800325.1 Myxococcales bacterium
GCCCTGGCACAAGATGCGCCGCTCGCGCGCGATCTCGACGATCTGCCGGACGCTGAGAAAGTACGGCGCCACCTCGAGCTCGGCGATGAGCGACAGCTCCCGATCGAGCTGGCGGCGGACCTCGCTCGGCACGCCGTCGGGATAGCGGTTCGGGGCGCCCTGCGCGACCGCGCGGCGGAGGTTCTCGTCGGGCGAGAGCGAAGGATCGCCATACTCGCTCGGGAAGCGATACCGCAGCTCCGACAGCGAGAAGCGGCAGCGCTCGGCGATGGCGACCGAGCGCTCGAGCCACTCGGGTTCTGCCGCGAAGAGCCGCGCCATGCGCGCCGGGGAGACGAGCTCGGCCTCCGCGTTGGGCAAGAGCCTCGTGCCGGCCTGGTCGAGCGTCGTCTTGTGGCGGATGCACGCCAGCACGTCGGCGAGCGGCTTCTTCGAGCGCGAGTGGAAGAGCGGGCGGGCGCTCGCCACGATCGGGATCCGCAGCGCGCGGCTCGCCTCGACGGCGGCGTTCATCCGGCTGGCGTCGTGCCGGTCCTTGTGTCGCCACACCGCGATGGCGACTCTCTCGCCGAACGCCTCGCGCACGATGGCGAGCTCTCCCAGCGAGAGCGACGCTCGCGGGTCGAGCGGCACGACCGCGAAGAGCCCCTCGTGGTCCGCGGCGAGCGCGCCGACGTCGAGGCGGGCTTCCCCCTTGCGCTCCGCGGCGTGCGCGCGCGTGAGCAGGCGGCACAAGGTCGCGTAGCCTTCGGCGTTCTCGCACAAGAGCGCGACGCTGGGCTCACGGCTGGGCTCACGGCTGGGCTCACGGCTGGGCTCGCGGCCGGGCTCACGGCTGGGCCCGCCGCTGGGCCCGCCGCTGGGCTCACGGCTGAGTGGCGAGTGAGCCAGTCGCCGCGATTCGGTGGTAAGCGTCAGCTCGGCTCCGACGATGAGCCGCGGCACCCGCGCCTTGGGATTGGCAAGGAAACGCGCCTCTTGATTGTCAATCAGCGGCGCCTCTTGATTGTCAATCAGCGGCGCCTCTTGATTGTCAATCGCCGGCGCCTCGGGATTGGCAAGCTTCTGCTCGAGCTCGCCGTGCGCGACGTGCATTCGCGCCGAGCCGTAGAGGCCATTGCGATCGCAGAGCGCGAGCGCGTAGATCCCGAGCTCGTGCGCGCGAGCCAAGAGTTCTTCCGGGCGCGAGGCTCCCTCGAGAAACGAATAGCAAGACGTGCCGAGCAGCTCTGCGAACTGCGGCATAGGGCGTGTACTGAACAAAGTATCAGTATTCGCCCCGGGCTGCAAGCGCGGCGGCGCACCTTGTCGCGCCGGCGGCAGCGACGCACGATGCGCGGCGATGCGACTCCTGCTCAACCTGCTCTGGCTCGTCTTCGGCGGGGGGCTCGTGATCTGGCTCGAGTACCTCCTCGGGGCGCTGGTCTTGTGCCTCACGGTGGTCGGGATCCCATTTGGCATCGCGTGCGCGCGGCTCGCCGGTCTCGCTCTCTGGCCGTTCGGAAAGCGCGTCGAGGAGGATCGCGGCGCGCTCGGCTCGGGCTGCCTCGGCACGCTGCTCAACGTCGTGTGGTTCGTCGTCGCCGGCGTGTGGATTTTTCTCAGCCACGTCGTCCTCGGCGTCGCGCTCGCGCTGACGATCATCGGGATCCCGTTCGCGCTGCAGCACCTCAAGTTCGCGACGCTCGCGCTCGCTCCGTTCGGCAAGCGGATCGTCGCGAGCTAGTGTCCTGCGTCCGAAGCACGAGGAGCGCGCGGAGCCATCGGCTATCCTGCGCGCGGGTCCCGCGACGATGAGCACCGAAGAAATCCCCGTTCCGCGGGCGACACTCCGCGACAGGGCACGGCGAGTCCTGTCGTTGAGCCTGCTGGCGAACCACTTCCCCGAGCTCCACGGCGTCCGCGTGCTGGCGGTCTTCAGCGTGCTTCAGTGGCATGTGACCGGCGTCATGGCCACGAGGGGTCTCTTGCTCACGCCCGAGGCGCAGCACTTCGGGATGCGCTCGGTGACGTTGTTCTTCGGGATGGATCTGTTCTTCGTGCTGAGCGGATTTCTGATCGGCTCGATGCTCTTGCACGCGACGGCGAACCAGGAGGCTACGGGCCCCGCTCGCGGCTGGCGCGGTGTGCTGCGCTTCTATGCGCGGCGCGCGTTTCGCACCTTCCCGCTCTATTACGTCGTGCTCACCTTCTTGGCGTTCGCGCTGCCGCTCACGGCGGCCCAGCAGCAGAGCCGCTGGTGGGAGTACCTCTATCTCACCAATTTCCGACCCATCTTGCTCGAGAGCACGGTGGTGATGATCTGGGGTTGGTCGCTCTCGGTCGAGGAACACTTCTACTTGCTGGTGCCGCTGCTCTTGGGCGGCCTTCACTGGCTCCGGGGGCACACACCGCGGATCCTTCTCTTGCTGCTGCTCTGGGGATCGGCGCTCGCAATTCGGCTCGCGATCTTTCATGCCCAGCCCGCGTGGACAGAGATTCAGCACTTTCAGGCCTTCTACGTCAGGACCTACACGCGCTTCGATCCGCTCGTGGCTGGCGTGCTACTGGCCTATACCCAGCACTACTTCAAGGCCCAGGTGCGCGCGTGGCTCGCGCAGGCGTGGGCGCGGTGGTCGCTCGGAGCGGGAGCGGCGCTGTGCCTGCTGCTGCTGTTGTTCCCGCACGAGATCGCTGGCGGTACGCACTTTCTCCACTACCGACTCTATTGCTGGGGCACGTTCACCTCGCTCATGTACTTCGCCTGGCTGCTCTTGTTGCTCAACACCGACGGCGCGCTCAAGCGACTGCTCGGCCATCGGGCATTCCTGCATGCCGCGACGCTCGGCTACGGGATCTATCTGGTGCACATCCCGGTGTTCCAGCACTGGGTCATTCCGCGCCTCGAGGCCATGTACCGGCGCGGCTCCGGCTTTGGCTCCGTGTGGCTGACCGGGCTCGCGTGGATGACCCTCTTGTCGATCGTGGTCGCCTATCTGCTGCACATCTTGGTGGAGAAGCCGATGCTCGCCCTGCGCGATCGCTGGGCGGCGTGAGGGTGGGCCCAGGCGTTCGAGCTCGCATGAAACCAACGCGCATCAAGATGCCCGGGCCACCGCGCGCCGCCGCCACCCGAAGATGGGGAGGCTCGCGGCCAAGAGCAGCCACGGTGTAAGCGCGGGCGGGCGCTGGCCGGCAGCATGGCAGCCGCAGCCGCCGTCGGTCCCCTCGGCGCTAGCGTCGCCTCCGCCGGTGCCAGTGCCGCCCGCTCCGCTCGTCGCGCCTCCGCCCTCCGCGCTCGAAGCGCCGCCGCTCGCCGCGCCGCCTGCTCCGGTCGTCTCGCCTGCGTCTGCGCCTCCCGCGCCGCTCGTTGCGCCCTCGGGGGGCGGCGAGACGTCGCAGCTGCCGAGCGAGTGCTCGAGCGCGCCGATCGCGCGGTTTTCCTGCGGCCGGGCGCGCGCGCAGTAGTCGTCCGAGACGTCGGGCAGCACCGGGGCCTGCTGCAAGGCGGGGTCGTCTTTGGCGATCGTGAAGTCGAGCCCGACCGGCGCGACGTAGAGAGCCGTGAAGTAGTCGAGCAAGAGCTCGGTGACGTTGTCAGCGCCCGTGAACGTGCCGCCGTCCCGCTCGCGGATCTTGCCCATCATGAGGTTAGCGAGCGCTTCCCCGGTGGTGGTGTCGAAGCGAAAGTCGACGCCGCTCGTGGCGACGAGGGTGTTGTGCAGGATGCGCGTCGCCGTCGCGCGATTGAGGTACACGCCGACGTCGGAGCACGAGAGGATGAGGTTGTTGCGCATGACGCCGCCCTCGTGCTCGACGTTGCACGGTGTGTTCGCGTCGAAGGCCGGGGCGCAGAACTGCGGTGCCGTGCCGCCGCCCCCGAAGGAGAGTCCGATCCGCGTCCCGCCGGTCGCGAGGTCCTTCGTGCAGGCGACGAGGTTCCTCTCGAAGATGCCATTCTTGCTGCCGCCTTTCATGAAGGCGCCGTAGCTCACGCCGTTGCTGCCATTCTTGTGGAAGTCGTGCAGGTAGTTGCCGCGAACGAGCCAGTCGTCGCCGTTGTTGATGTTGAGCTTGGTGACCGGGTTCGACGTGTCGCGCGGCGCGGTGTCGGCGATCTCGCAATACTCGACGAGGCCCCCGTGGGGCGCGAGCCACCCGTTGCCGCTTGGCTCCGCGTTGACCTTGAGCTGGGCATTGAAGTCGAGGACGCGACTGTGCCTCAAGACGAAGCCCTCTGCGGCGCCCGTCACGTGAAAGGCATGCTCGCAGTCATCGTCGTTGGCGCAGACGCCGCGGACGACGAGCCCCTCGAAGTGCCAATGGGCGCCGCTGACCTTGAAGCCCTCGAGCCCATCGAACTCGATCTCGGCGGCGAGCGGCACGGCGCTCTTCACCACGATGGGCTGCGCGGCCGTGGCCTGGGCGGTACAGCTCGCCCCGCTTAGCGCGTATTTCCCCGCGCCAAGCACGAGGGTGTCGCCTGGCTGGGCGGCCCCGATCGCCAGAGTGAGCTCTGCGCTCGTCCCGACCGGGACCTCGCCCGCGCGCGCAGGGCTCGCTGCCAGGAAGAGGACGGACGCGCCGAGAGCGAGCCATTTCATGGCGCGAGGATAGCCAATCGGCGGCCGCATGGTGACATATGAAATGCGCGCGAGACGGCGGGCCGGCGGTCGCGGGGCGCCCCGCGGGCCCTGCGGCGTTACCCCGTCGGGGAGCGCCGCAAGCGCGCGAGCACGGCGCAGAAATCGTCGGGGGGCGAGGACTCGAAGCGCACCTCGAGCGAAGTCGTGGGGTGAACGAAGCCGAGCTCCGCGGCGTGCAGCATCTGGCGTGGGGCCGCGTGCGCATGCGGGCCGAGCTGCGAGCGCGCCCTGGCGGCATACACGTCCTCGCCGACCAGCGGATGACCGGCTTCGGCCAGGTGAATGCGGATCTGGTGCGTGCGGCCGGTCTCGAGCCGGCACGCGACGAGCGTGGCTCGGCTGAGCGGCTCGAGCGCCTCGACGTGCGTGATGGCGTCTTGGCCGAGGCGCGGGTCGTCGGTGGAGCCGCGGCGTCCGTCCCCCCGATCTTTCACCAGCCGCGAGCGAATCGTCTGCGAGCGCACGCTGCCCTGTGCGATGGCCAGGTAGCGGCGATGCACGGTGTGAAGGCGCAGCTGCTGGGCGAGGTGGCGCTTGGCCGCGACCGAGCGCGCGAACACGAGGAGCCCGCTCGTGTCCTTGTCGAGGCGCTGCACGACGCCGAGCGGTGGGCGACCGCGCTCTCCGAAGCGCTTCGTGAGCGCCGCCCGGACGAGCGCGTCGAGCGTGCGTCGCTGCTCTTCGGGCGACTCGTCACCGTAGGGACTTGTGCTGATCCCTGCCGGCTTCTCGACGACGACGACCGCGCCATCGACGTGCACGATCTGCACGAGGTCCTTCTGCTCGGTCTTGCTGGGGTGGGGCGCGGCGAGGGCGACCGACAGCTCGGACCCGGCGGTCACGGCATGCGCCTCATCGCGCGCGAGCGATCCGTCGAGCCGAACCTTGCCGCTCGCGATCGCCCGGCGCACATCGCCCCAGCTCGCGCCGGTCAGCGCCCGGAGCGCGGCGTCGAGGCGTCGCCCCGCAAGCTCCGCCGGGATCGAATGACTACCGTTCTCGAGGGGCACTGCCCGTCACGATAGCAGTACTGCCCGGTCCGACAGCAGCACTGCCCGTCACGAAATGGGCACTGGCGAATAGCAGCCGCTCAGGAGCGCGGCTTGAGCTCGACCTTGAGCTTGAACTTGCCGGCCTTGGTGCCATTCGCGCCCGCGACGCCGATGAAGACGTTGTACGGGTTGTTGATGGCGTTGAGCTTGACGCTCTCGGCGACTCCGGGGTTGTTGTCGGCCTTGGAGTCGTAGCCGGCTTCGCAGCTCACGGCGGAGGCGACGTTCGGTGGGATCGACGTCGTGTCCGTGGTCGAGACCTCGTAGGCGTAGACGCTGAGGTCGGTCTTGCCGTCGACGGGCGTGGCGGTGATCGTCATGTCGCTCTGCTTGGGGATCGACGTGCGGAAGACCACGTGGTTGCCGTCGAAGTTCTTGTTCTCGGTGGCGGGGAAGCAGGCGACGTTGCTCTTGGCCGCCCATGCGAGATCGACGACGCCGCCGGTCGCGAGCTCGCCGCTGACCTCGAGCGGGCCGGCCGGCGTGGGCGTGATCGCCGTCGCGGTGAGGTTGGCGCTCGTCACGGTGCTCGCGGTCCGCAAGTCGAGCTCGAGTCGGTAGGAGCCCGCGGTCACGCCCTTCGGTCCCGCGACTCCAATCAGCACGTTGTACGGGTTCGTCGTCGCGTTGAGCCTCACGGTCTCGGTCACGCCGGGGTTCTTGTCGGTCACTTGGTCGTAGCCGGCCTCGCACGTGACCGCCGAGGTGATGTTCGGCGGGGTCGCGAAGTTCGTGGTGCCGAGCTCTAGCGCGTAGAGGTTGAGGTCGACGGTCTTGTTCGCGGGCACGAGCTTGACGGTGAGCATCGAGTGCGCCGGGAGGCTCGTCGCGTAAAAGACGTGGTTGCCCTCGAAGTTCTGCTTCTCGGTGGCGGGGAAGCAGGCGACGCTGCTCGAGCTGGCCCACGCGAGATCGACCGGCGCGCCCTTCTCCAGGGTTCCGCGCGCGTTGGCGGTCGAGTTCTCTTTGACGGTCACGAGCGTCACGGTGCTGGGCCATCCGGCGGTCTGCGCCTCGGCGCCGCCGATCATCGTGCACGCGGCGATCGCGATCGCCGCAACTGAGGCCTTTGCCAGCTTGTTCGTCATGGGGAGCTCTCCGCGCTCGTCGTCGCCGTTCGAAGGAGCGGCTGCGAGCTGCGGCGCTCGTAGGTCGCGGGTCCGGGGGCGTCAATGCGCGCGCACCTTCACTGCGGTCAGACTAGCCGTTCGGGGGCGGCACACCTGCGGCGCACATAGATTGTTGGCAGCGGCACCGGCGGCGTATTTGGTCGTACGCACCATGCAATTCGTCCGCGGCACGCTGATTCTTCTCGCCCTGACGTTCGCCGCCGGGTGCAAGCCCGCTCCGGAGACGGAGGTCGACACGGATATCGACGAGTGCACCGCCGGCACGGACGACTGCGTCGAGACGATCGCGACGTGCACCAACGGCGACGGCTCCTTCACCTGCGCGTGCCTCGCGGGCTACACGGGCGACGGCACCACGGCGGGCACGGGCTGCGCGGACGTCGACGAGTGCACCGACGCCAGCGACACCTGCGTCGAGACGATCGCGACGTGCACCAACGGCGACGGCTCCTTCACCTGCGCGTGCCTCGC
>SYFR01000317.1 GCA_005800325.1 Myxococcales bacterium
GAAGCCATGACGCTCGCCGACGTCATGTTCGTCCTCAACAAGGGCAAGGTCGAGCAGAGCGGGGCGCCGCTCGCGATCTACGATCGTCCGAAGACCCGCTTCGTCGCAGGGTTCCTCGGCAGCCCCGCGATGAATTTTCTCGACGGTGAGCTCGAGGAGAAAGAGGGCTCGTGGTCGGTGGCGCTCGGCGACGGCAAGACGAAGATCGCGCTCGCGGCGGCGGCGCTCGGAGCGGCGCTCGTTCGTGGACGGCGCGTCACCGCCGGGATCCGGCCGCACGATCTCGTGCCCATCGACGGCGAGGCGCACGGCGCTGACAGCGCGCAGCCGCTCGAGCTCGACGTGACCTTCGCCGAGGCGCTCGGCGGCGAGACCTACGCGCACGGAACTCTCGCGGGCTCGAGCGCGGTCGTGCGCCTCGACGCGCGCGTGCCGGTGGGCGGGCTGCGAAGACTCGCGCTCTCCGCCCCTCCTTCGCTGGTGCATGTGTTCGACCGCGACACGGGCGAGTCGCTGCGATGCTGAGCCGCCGACGCGGCCATTCGCGCGACGGGGACGAGCGCCTCGCCGAGCCGCGTCCCCCGCGGAGAGCACCGTTCCGCCCGCAGTTTCTCGTGAAGTTCGCGCTCCTGTGCGCGTGGCTCGGATCGCTCAGCGGGAGCGCTCACGCGGTCGAGCCGGTGCGGTTGTGGCATGCGTATCGGGGCGCCGAAGAGCGCGCGCTCGCGGACGTGCTCGCCTCGTTCGCGGACGCGCCGGTCGAGACCTTGGCCGTCCCCTACGACGCCTTCGCGGCGAAGCTCGGCGCCGCCATTCCGCTCGGGGATGGGCCGGACGTGTTCATCGACGCGCACGAGCGGCTCGGCGACTACCGAAGGCAGGGGCTCGTCGCGAAGGTCGAGCTCGCGCTCGCTGGCGTCGAAGCGCAGGCCGCGCGCGCGGTCACGCTCGACGGCGCTGCCTACGGCGTGCCGCTCTCGCAGAAGTGCGTCGCGCTCTTTCGCCGCGACGAGCTCACGAGCCGGGAGCCTTCGAGCCTCGAAGCGCTCGCCTCCTCGCTGTCCGCGCCGCCCGCCCCGGGCCACTTCGTCTTGGCGTACGAGAGCCGCAGCCCCTACTACCACGCGGCGCTCTTCGGGGCGTACGGCGGGCGGCTGCTCGAGGAGGGAGATCGCTTCGGCCTCGTCGGCCCGCACGCGGAGGCGTCGCTCGTCGTGGCCCGCGGCCTCGTCGAGCGAGGGCTCGTGCCCGCGGGGGCCGACGGCGCGCTCGTCACGCAGCTCTTTCGCTCCGGGCGCGCGGCCTTCGCCATCAGCGGCCCGTGGCTCGCGAGCGAGCTCGACACGGCGGGCGTCGCCTATCACGTCTCGCCGCTGCCCGTCGTCGGGGCGACCGGCCGGCGCATGCGGCCGCTCCTCACGGTCGAGGCGGCGATGCTCTCGAGCGCGGGGGCCGCACGTCCCGAGGCTCGCGCGCTGGCAACGTTTCTGGGAGCGAAGCCAGCGGCCGAGCTTCGCATGCGGCGCGCGCGCACCGTCTCGGCGCGAAGCGACGTCGTGTTGCCCGAGGGGGATCACGTGCTCGCGGCCTTCGCCGAGGCGGCACGGCACGCCGAGCCGATGCCGACCAGCGTCGCGATGCGCGCGGTGTGGGAGCCGGCCGAGAAGGCCATCCGCAAGGTGCTGAGCGGAGCCGCGGAGCCTCGAGCCGCCCTCGAAGAGGCGGCGTGGCGCTTCAGCGACGTGCGTCGTCCGTTGCCGCCCGCGCGCTCGCCCGCGCCGCTCGTCGTCGCGCTCGGAGTCGCGGCATTGCTCGGCGCCTTCGTCCTCGTTCGGCGCTTCAAGCGCGGCGAAGTTCGCGCGCGGCTCAGGAGCTCGCTCCCCGCGTACGCTTATGTCACGCACGCCGTCGTCGCGATCGGCCTCGTCGTGTTCGCGCCGCTCGTGGCGGGTGCGGCCCTCTCGCTCACCGCCGGCAACGTGGGCGAAGAGCGCTACGTCGGGCTCGCGAACTTCGTCGACATCCTGACCGCGCGCGGCCGGCCGCTCTTGTCCGGCGGGTCGTTCTACCTGGTGCTCGCGGTGACGGTGCTGTGGACCGTCGTGAACGTCCTCTTGCACGTCGGCATCGGCATGGCGCTCGGCCTCGTGCTCTCGCGGCCTACCTTGCGCCTGCGCGCGCTCTACCGCGTGCTGCTCATCGTGCCGTGGGCCGTGCCGAGCTACGTGACGGCGCTCGCGTGGAAGGGAATGTTCCACCGGCAGTTCGGCGCCGTGACCGCGCTCATGAGCCGCGTCGCGTCGCTCACCGGCGTCGCTTACGAGCCCATCGATTGGTTCTCGCGATTCTCCACGGCGTTTGCCGCGAACCTCGCGACCAACGTGTGGCTCGGCTTTCCGTTCATGATGGTCGTGACGCTCGCCGCGCTCACGGGGGTCCCGAAGGACGTGCTCGAGGCGGCGGAGATCGACGGCGCGAGTCGCTGGCAGCGCTTTCGCCTCGTGACGCTGCCGATCATCAAGCCGGCGATGGTGCCCGCCGTGACGCTCGGCGCGGTCTGGACCTTCAACATGTTCAACGTCGTCTTCCTCGTCTCGGGCGGGGAGCCCGATGGGCAGACCGACACGCTCGTGAGCGAGGCCTACCGCTGGGCGTTCACGCGCCAGGCGCAGTTCGGCTACGCGGCCGCTTATGCCGTGCTCATCTTCGCGTTGCTGTTCGTCGCGACGAAGCTCCCCGATCTCTTGCGGAGCCGGCGCGCGGTGCGCTCGGTGCTCGCGGCGAGCGAGGTCCGGTCATGAACAGCAGTGGCTCGAAGGGCGCTCCTGCGCCGCCGCCGGCCGATGACGTGGGTCCGCTCGAGTCGCTCGCGTCGCACGCGGGGCTGCTCATCGCCGCGGGCTTCGCGCTCTATCCGGTGCTGTGGGTCGTCGCGCTCGCGCTCTCGACCGAGCAAGCGCCAGTGCCGCGCGTGTTGCCGCTGCCCGAGCAGCCGACCCTGGCGCATTTCCGGGAGGTCGTCGGCAGCGCGCGCACGCTCGCGGACGGCACGCGGCTCTGGCTCTTCGGACGGCAGCTCGGCAACTCCCTCGTGGTCGCGGCCTCCGCGGCGCTCGCGGGGATCCTCATCGCCCTGCCGGCGGCGTACGCCCTCGCTCGCTTCGAGTTCGTGGGCAAGCGCGCGGGCGTGCGCTCGCTGCTCGCGACCCAGATGTTTCCGGCGATCGCGAGCGCGGTGCCGCTCTACATGCTGCTCAACGCGCTCGGTCTCTTGAACTCGCGCACCGGGCTCGTGCTCTCGTACGCGACGACGAGCGTGCCGTTCTCCATCTTTCAGCTGCGCGCGGCCTTCGAGGCGATCCCCGTCGATCTCGAAGAGGCCGCGATGGTGGATGGCGCGACGCGACTCGAGGCCTTCGTGCGCGTCGTCTTGCCCGCGGCTCGCCCCGCGATCGCCGTGACCGCGCTCTTCGCCTTCATGAGCGCGTACAACGAGTTCATCCTCGCCGCGACGCTCCTCGGGAAGGAAGAGATGTACACCTTGCCCGTCGTCCTTCAGCGTTACATCGGCGAGCACGACGCCAACTGGCCTGCCTTCGCCGCGGGCGCGCTCGTCGTCTCGGCTCCGGTGATGGCGCTCTTCTACCTCGCGCAGAGGCACCTCGTCGCCGGCCTCACCGCCGGCGCCGTGAAGGGCTGAGAGCTGCCACGGTCGGGGGCGTCACGCATCGGGTGAGCCGAGCTCGCCCGCCGCGAGGCCGTAGGTGCCGCCGCCGCTCACCTGGATCCAGGCGCGCGTGAGCTCGAGCGTGCGGCCGGTCGCGCGCACGGCCGCGGCCGCCAACCGAAGATCGCGCGTGCAGGCGTCGTGAAGTGCGTCGGTGGTGTCGTCTTCGCCGAGCGGGCGCTGTGCCCATACGCTGTTCTTCGGCAACGCGCGCTCGCCTTGCGTGTCGCGAAATCCCCGCGAGACGAGCTCGGCGCGAAGGAGCTTGGCCGACTCCTCGCTCGCTCCGCCTTTGAGCTCGTAGGCGACGGTGACGATGAAGGTCCGGGCCATCAGGGCGAGAGCTTGGCGACGTAGCCGTCTTGTCCATTCGATGCCGTGAGCACGCCCCCGCCGAAGTCGATGGTGCCGAAGAAGGCACCGACCGTCGCGAGCTCGTCGGTCGCCGGATCGACGGCGACGGCGTAGCCGTACTGATTGACGCCCGAGCCGTGGAAGTGACTGAAGAGGTGCGTCCCCTCGCTCGTGAACTTGGCGAGGTAGACGTCGCTCTGCCCGGCGTTTTTTACGAGACCGCCGCCGAAATCGAGATCGCCCGTCGCGTAGCCGGTCACGACGATGGCGTCCGACGAGTCGACCGCGATCGAGCGCGCCACCTGCTCGCCCGCGTTGCCGAAGGTCTTGGCCCAAAGGGTGGTCCCGCTCGTCAGCGGATCGAGCTTCGCGAGGAACAGATCGCTCGAGCCGAGGGAGGCCTTGGCGCCCATGCCGAAGTCGACCGCTCCGGTGAAATAGCCATGAACGAGCACGTCGCCGTTCGCGTCGACGGCGACGCCGCGGCCAAACTGCTCCTGACCGTCGCCGAAGACGCGGCCCCAGAGCTCGTTGCCCGCGGCGTCGAGCGACAGCACGTAGACGTCCCCGCCGCCACTCGTCACGAGCGATTTGCCGGCGACGGTGAGCGTGCCGAAGGAGCGGCCGGTCGCGGCGATGTCGCCGGTCAGGGGATCGAGCGCGAGGCCGTAGAGCTCTTGCTGCTGAAAGTTGCCGATGCGCTTGGCGAAGAGCTGCTGGCCCGCCGAGCTGAGCGTCGCGACGTAGAGGTCGGTGCTGCCGGCGCTCGTGAGCGCGCCGCCGCCGAAGTCGATGGAGCTCGCGAAGTGTCCGCCGAGCACGACGTCGTCGCTCGCCCCGATCGCGACCGCGCGCGCCGTCTGGCCGAAGAAGTCGCCGTAACGAAAGCTGAAGACGTGGTTGCCGGTCGGCCCGAGCTTGACCACGTAGGCGTC
>SYFR01000318.1 GCA_005800325.1 Myxococcales bacterium
CGGCGACGATTCCGGAAACGAGCTTTGGCATTCCCATACGTTGACTCCGAAAGCAAGTGACGGTCTTGAAAGCAGGTGGCGCTCGAACTACCGCGGGCGCTCTCGCGTAGAGGGCCCGCGCCGCGCGCATTGGTGCGCCCCAACGCGTGCGACAAGAAACTGCGCAGCGCCCGCCCGAATGACGCCGCAAACCACTCATATCACGAGCCCCTCGCGCGCGACGGCGCGTAGTAGGGTGCCGCCATGCGCCTTCCGCCCGTCGCGCTCGCTTTGACCCTGGCCGCCGCCGCACCGCCTGCTGCCTTTGCACAAGCTGGAACCGCAGCTCCGGCACCCTCGCCGAGCGCCGCCGCCGCACGCGACGACGACGACGACGACGACGAGAGCCCAGCCGGCGTTGCGGCCGCGGGCGAGAGCGGCGCGACCTCGAAGGCCGCGGAAGCGACGGCCACCGTCGAGCCTGCCAAGGTCGAGCCTGCCAGCGTCGAACCTGCCGGCGACGACGACGACGACGACGACGGCGACGGCGGCGGCGGGAAATCGTCGCTCTTGCTCGAGTGGTCCGGGCGCGTGCAGTCGGATCTGCGCTTCCGCACGCACGACGTGAAGGTGGGTCACTTCTACGACGGGCGCGAGCTTCCGGCGGGCGTCGACCGCAACGAGAACCTGCTCGGCGTGCGCTTGGCGGCCGCGTTCGGCGAGGTCACGGGGCGCGCCGACGTGGATTTCGTCCTCTACGGTTTCTCGCGCGAGCTCGACGCGTTCTCGGAGCTCTCGCGGCGCGAGAACCTCGACCCGTTCCGCATCGACGTGCACAACCTCTACGTCGAGATGCGCGACCTCGGCATCAACGGCCTCGATCTGCGGGTCGGCCAGCAGCTCGTCGAGTGGGGCGTCGCCGACAATTTCAATCCGACGAACAACCTCAACGCGGACGACCTCGAGGATGTCCTGCTCCTCGGCGAGCAGCAGGGCAACATGATGGTGCGGCTCGACTACTGGCTCGACGAGGACTGGTCGCACCAGCTCGTGCTCGTGCCCGTGTTCAAGCCGGCGCTCTTGCCACGCTCGGCGGAGCTCGCGACAGGGCAAGTCGATCGGCTCCCGATGGTCGACGAGTCGCTCCGCTGGAGGTTTCACGCCGAGACCGCGGCCGCGCTCGACAACCCGCTCGATTCGCGCAACGCCACCGTCGTCACGAGCGTGCGGCCCATCTTGCCGGACGTCTCGTTCGAGAACATGCAGCTCGGCTATCGGCTCGCCGGCACCGTGCTCGATCAAGACGTGTCGCTCAGCTACTACCTCGGCCGCAGCGACTTCCCGGTGGCCGCGCGCCAGGACGTTCACCAGGTGAAGGGCCGCCGCTGCAACCCGGCCGACGCGACCGACTGCATCGACAGCCTGCTCGCGACCGACGTGACGCTCGCGTACCCGCGCATGCACGTCTTCGGGCTCAACCTCGCCGGCGAGCTCGGCGCGCTGAAGGCCATCAGCGAAAAGTACTTCAAGGCGCTCGGCTACCGCCTCGAGGCAGCTGTCGTCGTCCCGCGCGTAGCGAGGATGGAGATCCACCGCGGCCCGATCTCGCTCGGCCCCATCGACGTCCCGCCGGGAGAGTACGACTACGACGGCGACAACCAGGCCGGCGGGCCGCGCCCCGTGGTCGTCAGCGACACGCCGTTCGCGAAGTGGACGCTCGGGCTCGACTACACCTTCAGCGAACACGCTTACGCCAACCTGCAGTGGGTGCACGGGCTCGCGGACGAGTTCGGCGCGGGAGACTTTCTCTCGGACGGCGTGACCGTCGCCGAGGGCGGCGTCTCCACGGATCCGACGACGACCGCGCTCGAGTGCGCGTTCAAGCTGTCGGGCGAAACGTGCGCGCGAGAGCTGCTCCGCCCGCGCTTGGGCGACTACCTCGTCGCCAGCCTGAGGTTCACGTTGCTCCAACAAAAGCTCATGCTGCAGCTCGCCTCGGTCCTCGCGCTCAACGGCGTAACCGAGTCCACCTTCGACCCCGCGGCGAAGAAGCGCATCAACGTCGAGCACTCGGCGTTCAGCGAGAAGGGCTTCAGCGCCGCCCTGTCCCCCGAGGTGAACTACAACTTCGGCAACGGCCTCGATCTCGGCGGCGGCGCGCTCGCGCAGCTCGGCAAGAGCCATACGAAGTTCGGCGATCCCGCGGCCGGCGGCTCCATCGTCTGGGCGCGCTCGCGCTTCAATTTCTAGCGTAGCGAATCAGACCCGGCCGCGAGCGTGCCGCTCAGCACTCAGCACTCAGCACTCAGCGCTCAGCGCTCGCGCTCGATCGCCGCGCGCACCGCGAAGCCGGCGCCCACGCACGCCATCGCCACGCACCAGAAGAGCCACGGCGCGAACTTCGTCTCGAAGCCATGAACCAGGTTCGTGCCGAGCAGCGAGGCGACCGCGGTGATGGGCAAGGTCAGCGCCGCGAGCTGGTTCAGGCGGTGGGCGGCACGCTCGGCCCGGCGGCTCGCCTGTGCCTGCAGCTCGCTCTCACGCGCCACGATGAAGTCGAGTCCATCGCGCGCAAATCCGTGCACGAGCTCCGCCGCTCGCTCGAGGTCGTACGCGCGATCGCGCAAGGTGATTAGCTCGCGGGCGGCCTCGCTGGCGTCGCGCGCGGCCTGCAACGCCGCGTGCATGTTGCGGGTGGCGCGCCGCAGCGGCAAGACCTCGTGCAAGACGGCAAAGTAGTGCTCCGACGAGCGCGCGGTCTCGACGCGATCCTCGAGCGCTGCCAGACGCTCGCCGTACCGCGCGACGTGCGCCTCGAGCGCCGAGACGTCGTCCTCGCCGGCGGTCGTGCGCCACGCCCCATGCTTCGCACGCCAGAACAGCCGCGCCTCCCTCACATCCGGCTCATTCGGATCGGGCAGTTCGTGGAGGATGATGAGCAGCTGATCGTCGGCGACCATCGTGCGCTGTCGCCCGACGAGCTCGCCGATCCGCTCGCGAATCGCAGCGGGGACCTCCCAGTCCTCGGGCAACGGGCTCGTCATGACGTTGCGCCTCCTCGCGCGCGACCTTCGACGGAGGGCGCCGGAACGCGAGACCCCGCGGCCGAGAGCAGGTCGGTGACGAGCCCGGCCACCACGCGCGAGTCCCGAGCGATCTGGTCGAGCTCGAGTCGCTCGACGCCGGGCGCGGAGCCCGCTGCGCCCATCGCGGCGATCGCCTCGTCGACGCGGGCGAGCGGCGCATGGATCTCACGGGTGAACTGCATGGCGGCCTGTCCGACCGCGAGGAATCGCTCCGCTTGAACGAGCTCCGCCTCGGCCGCACGAAGCTCGGCGAGCGTCGCCTCGAGCCTCGCGGCCCGACGGCGCAGTCGGCGCGTCCGCTTCCCGAGGAGGCGCGAGCGCCGCCCGTAGCGGTCGATGAACGTGAACCCCGCGCCGAGGAGAAAGCACAGGTGGCCGAAGGGCAAGGCCGCGACCGTCGGATAGAGCCCGAGACCTGCGCCGTAGGCGTCGTTCACGCTCGCGAGAACGACCGGGACCGTCCCCCACGCGGCGAAGCGCGCCTCGCGGTTGCCCGCTTTGTAATCGGCGAACAAGAGGTACGTCGGCACCGCTGTGTTGAGCGGCACGAGGCCGAGCGCGACGTGGGTGGCGAGGCTCGGGTCGACCGGGGTCTGCGGGAGGACGAGCCCGAGCGACGGGAGCTCCTTGAAGTAGACGGTTCCCATCGCGGGTGCCGCGAGCGAAACGAGCGCGGCCGCGACGGCGCTGCCGGCGTAGAGCGCGAGGGCGATCGGCCGCTCCCGCGACGAGCGGGTGTAGCGAAGCGCGAAGTGTTGATAGAGCGCCGTCGTCGCGAAGCCCGCGATCACGGCGACGACGATGTCCGCCGCCACCTGGCGACCGAGGAGCGCGCGCCAATAGGCCACGCCGTTCGACGCGCAGTAGATCGCGGTCGGCAACGCGAGCAACCCGGCGAGCAGGTACTCGACCTCGCCCCGCGCGTGCAGCCACAGGGTGATGAAGTAGAGCCCCGCCGCGAGGGAAATGACCGACGCCAGCGCGAAGACGCCGATCAAAAACTCGGTGGTCGCGGAGACGATCGGCATGGCAGGCGAGGCGCGACGACGGGCGCGTTACGCTACGCGCGTCGCATCCTACCAGCGCGACGCGCCGGCTCTGCCGAATCGCCCGCGGCCAAGGCGATGCTGGCGCCTGGTTCGCTCGACTCGCCGGCCTCGAGCGCAGCGTGCGGCGAGAGCGGGCGCTCCGGGTCGAGCGGAAGCGTAATCGTCACGGTCGTGCCTCGCCCCGCCGCGCTCGCGATGTCGAGCAGGCCGCCATGCGCCGCGACTGCACCCTCCGAGAGCGCGAGACCGAGCCCGGTGCCGGCGGCGCGCGTCGTGAAGAAAGCCGTGCGCGCGCGAGCGAGCGTCTCGGGGCTCATGCCGATGCCGCTGTCGGTGAAGGCGACCGCGACGGCATCGCCCACCTCGTGGCGTGCGCGGGAGATGGCGACCTCGAGCGTGCCGCTGCCCTCGCCCGTGCCGCTGCCCTCGAGCGCCTCGACGGCGTTCTTCACGACGTTCTCGAAGGCCCCGCGCAAGAGCTCTCGGTCACAAGCGAGCTCGACGGGCGACTCCGGGCGCTCGAAGGTGACGCGCACGTTCGCTGTGCCATGGGCGAGCGCCAGGCTCTTCTGCACGAGCTCGCCGAGATCGAGCGACGCGAACTGCGGCGCCGCCGGGCTCGCGTAGTCGACCAGCTCCACGACGTGGCGCCGGAGCCGCCCGAGCTCCTCTCCCAGGATCGCCACGAGCTCTTCTCGCTCGTGTGCCGCGAGTCCGCCGCGGCGCAGCCCGGCGACCGCGTTGTCGATGATCGCGAGCGGATTGCGGACCTCGTGCGCGATCGTCGCCGCGAGCTCGCCGACCGCCGCGCCCTGTTCCGCGCGCACGAGCTCGTCCTGCGCCTTTCGCAGGGCAGCGAGCGATCCTGAGAGCGCGCTCGTGTTCTCGTCGAGCCTCGCAGTACCCACGACGAGGCTTCGCGAGCGCTTCGCGTAGCGACTGACGACGGTGAGCGCCACGGAAAAGAGGAAGGCGGCAAACCCGAAGGGCACGAGCACCGCGCTCAGGTACGCGCCGAGCGCGACGCCGTAGGCATCGTTGAACACGGTGAGCGTGAGCAGGAGCGCGCCGACGCCGACGCCCAGGGCCTCGCGCCGCCCGGCTCGATACGCGGAAAACAACAGCGAAGTTCCCGCGAGCACCGTGAGCGGCGCCGACCCATAGAACCAGCGCGCCGGCCAAGCGAGCCCCAGGTCCGGGACGGGAAGGCGAACACCCAAGGGAAAGGAGTGGACGTCCCGGAACCCGATCCGAACGTACCAAGCGCCGAACACGACTGCGAGCGCGCACGCGAGCGCCGCCCCGTACCCCGCGAGCGTGAGCCACCGCTCGTGGCGGTGCTTCACGTAGCGCAGCGTGAAGTGCAAAAAGAGCGCCACCGCGAGCCCAGCGAGAGGCGGGATCGCCGAGGTCGCGAGAGCGAGCTGCCGCGCCGCCCCCGGCACCCCGGCCACACAGCGCACGTGCGCTGCGTAGCTCGCGGCATTCACCGCGGAGAGGCCAGCGAGCACGATGGTGAGGAGGCTGAGCAACAGGTACGCGACGTCCGCGCGCTGACGGCGCCACACCTGCGCGAAGAACGCGCCCGCCGGCAAGTACATCAGCGCCACCAGGCACAGCGCACCGACGTAGATGTTGGCGTGCGTGCTCAGCATGAGAAAAACACCCTACTGCGGCGAATCAGAGCGAGGGAATGGGGCTGTGCACTTCGGAGTCACGAACTTAGAACGCCTTCAAATTGCCGACGATTCGCTTCGAGATGACGATGCGCTGGATGTTGCCGGTGCCCTCGAAGATGTCGAACACCTTGATGTCGCGAAACCACTTCTCGACGAGGGCGTGGTCGCCCGCGAGGCTGCCGTGCGCGCCGCAGAGCTCGATCGCGTCGATGCACGCCGCCGTCGCCGCCTGGCCCGCGTACGCCTTCGCCATCGAGGCCTCGCGCGCGTTCGGCTCGCCGAGATCCGCGAGGTAGGTCGCGCGGTACACGAGGAGGCGCGCCGCCTCGAGCCGGCGTCCCATGCGGGCCAGCTTGTCCGCGATCGCCGCGTAGCGCGGCACCGGGCGCGACAAGAGGTAGTGGTCGCGCACGAAGTCGCACGCGTACTCGTAGGCGGCGCGGCCGATGCCGCACGCCATGGCGGCGACGAGCGGGCGCGTCGTGTCGAAGGTCTTCATCGCCGTCATGAAGCCCTCTTTCGTTCGATAGGCGTCTTCGCCGCCGAGCAGGTTCTCCGCCGGAACGCGGCAGTCCTCGAGCACGAGCTCGGCCGTCTCGCTCGCGCGCAGGCCCATCTTCTCCTCGATCTTGCCGACCGAGAACCCGGGCGTGCCCTTCTCGACCACGAACGCGCGCTGGCCTGCCCGGCCGAGCGTTGGATCCACGGTCGCGAAGATGACCGTCCACGCCGCACGCGCGCC
>SYFR01000319.1 GCA_005800325.1 Myxococcales bacterium
AGCCCGTCGCCGAGGTGGTTGAAGCACAAGAGCGTGATCGCGAGCATGAGCGCCGGGGAAACGAGCAGCCACGCATGGCTCTCCATCGCCTCCGCGCCGCTCGCCGCCAGCAGTCCCCAGCTCGCGAGGGGTTCCTGGGTGCCGAGCCCGAGGAAGCTGAGAAACGCCTCGGTCAGCATCACCTCGGGGATCGTCAGCGTCGTGTAGACGATGATGGGCCCGAGCGCGTTCGGCAAGATGTGGCGGAAGAGGATCGCGGCGTGCCCCGCGCCGATGGAGCGCGCCGCCTCGACGAAGGGCTGCGCGCGCAGGGCGATCACCTGCCCGCGCACGATGCGCGCCATCGTGAGCCATGAGACGGCGCCGAGCGCGGCGAAGACGAACACGATCTGAAACACGGGAAAGTACGCGGGCTCGCGCGCACGCGAGGTGAAGACGCCGAGCACGACCGTGAACGCGCGGTGAAAGACGCCGCCCTGGTTCGCGAAAAACACCGAGAGCAAGACCACGAACACGAGAAACGGAAACGTGTAGAGCACATCGACGATGCGCATCATCGCGGCGTCGACGCGGCGCCCGAAATAGCCGGCGACGGCGCCCCAGGTCACGCCGATGGTGAAGCTCACGAGCGTCGAGGCCACGCCGACCGCGAACGAGATGCGCCCGCCGAAGAAGACGCGCGCGAGGAGATCGCGCCCGAAGAGATCCGTGCCCATCCAGTGCTCGCGCGACGGGGGCGTCGGGCCGAGCGCGAGGTTCGCGTCCGCGTAGCCATGCCGCGCGAAGATCGGGACGAAGACGCACGCCAGGAAGAGGCCGACGAGGATCGCGAGCGAGGCGACCGCGGCCCGGTTCTTCTTGAGGCGGCGCCACGCGTCACCCCCGAGCGTCGTCGGGCTCGCCCGGTCGCTCACAGCTCCTCGATGCGGACGCGCGGATCGAGCCACGCGTAGGCGACGTCGACGACGGCGTTGAGCGTCATGAGGAGGGCGCCGTAGACGATCGTGACGCCCATCACGATGTTGTAGTCGCGGTTCTGCGCGGCCTCGACGAAGTAGCGCCCGATCCCCGGGATGTTGAAGATCGTCTCGACGACGATCGAGCCCACGAGGAGCCCCGAGAACCCCGGACCGAGGAAGCTCACGACCGGCAAGAGGCCGCCCTTCAAGAGGTGACGCACGACGATGGTGCGCTCATCGAGGCCCTTCGCGCGCGCGGTCCGCACGAAGTCCGCGCGCACGAGCTCGAGCATCCCGCCGCGTGTGAGCCGCGCCACATAGGCCGCCGTCGGCAGGCCCGCGGCGATGACGGGCAGGACCGCGTGCCGCCACGTCTCCCAGCGCGCGACGGGCAACCAGTAGAGCGTGAGCCCGAAAACGAGCACGAGCAGCGGCGCGAGCACGAAGCGCGGCACGCTGATCCCGAGCATGGCGACGGAGGTCGCGAGCGTGTCGACCCATGTGTTCTGGCGCAGCGCACCGAGGACGCCGAGCGGCACGCCGACTGCGAGCGCGAACGCCATCGCGAGCACGCCGAGCTGCATCGAGACCGGAAGGCCCGCTCCGAGCAGCTCGTTGACCGTGCGGCCGGGGTACTTGAAGGACGGCCCGAGCTCGCCTCGGAGCACCAGATCTGCGAGAAAATCGAGGTACTGGCGCGAGAGCGGATCTCCGAGTCGGTACTTGGCCTCGAGCGCAAGGAGCACCTCGGGCGGGACGGCGCGGTCGCCGTCGAAGGGACCGCCCGGCGCGAGGCGGACGAAGAAGAAGACCAGCGTGACCGTGAGCCACAAGGTCGGCACGAGCAGGGCGAGGCGACGCAGCGCGAAGCCCGTCACGGCGCGAACCTCGCCGGCGATGCCAGCTCGCGCGGCTCATGCGCTGGCCGGTTCTCCTTGTCGGTGCGCCACGCCTCGTCGATCCACATCCAGTGGATCGGGTGCCGGTTCATCGCGTTCGGGTAGTAGCCCTTGACGTAGGGCTTGATGAGCGAGCTCTTCGTGTAGAAATAAATCGGCAGGCGGGGCACCGCATGGACCGCGCGGGCCTCGGCTTCTCGATAGAGAGCGATGCTCTTCTGTGGGTCGGGCTCGGCGGCGGCGCGCGCGACGAGCGCGTCGAACGCGGCGTCCTTCCAGCGCGTCATGTTGTTTGCGCTGTACGACAAGAACGTGTCGAGGAAGTTGTGCGGGTGGTTGTAGTCGGCGACCCACCCGAAGCGCGCGACCTGAAAATGCCCGTCGCGAAGGTTCTTGATCATCACCTTCCACTCTTCGTTGCGCAACGTGACGCTGATGCCGAGCTGCTCCTTCCAGAGCGCCTGCGCGGCCACGGCGATCGCGCGGTGGCCCTCGGAGGTGTTGTAGAGGACTTCGAGCGGCGGAAAGCCCTCGCAGACGAAGGCGTCGTCGCGGCGCACCACCGGATAGCCGGCCTCGGCGAGCAGCGCGCGCGCGGTCGCGGGATCGAAGCCGTGCGCCGGCGCGGCGAACGGATCGGCGCCCTTCGAGGCGAGCTCGGCCACGTGCTCGGCGTAGCCAAAGCCCGTAAAATCCGGCACAAAATGGGTCGCCGGCTCCTGCCCTGCCCGCGCCACCGAGTCGATGAGCCGGCGTTTGTCGAGCGCGAGGTTCAGGGCGCGGCGCACGCGCGCGTCGTTCACGGGAGGCTTCTCGATATTGAACTCGTACCAATACGTGCCGATCCACTGGCTGCGATCGAAGTCACGGAAGCGCGCGAGCCGATCCATCTCGCTCGTCGGCAAGGAGCCGTTCGAGCCGAGGTAGTCGAGCTCGCCCGCCTTGTAGAGCGCGAGCGTCGCCTGCGAGCTCGTCACCTCGAAGACGACGATCTCGTCGAGCCGCAGGTTCTTCGCGTCCCAGTAGTGCGGGTTCTTCTCGAGGCGCAGCTCGTAGCGAAAGGCGTGGCTCTTCAGGCGGTACGGTCCGTTCGTCACGAAGTGCTCGGGCCGCGTCCACCCCTCGGGCTCGGCGCCGCCCGCGAAGCGCTCGACGACGTCGCGGCGCACCGGGTAGAAGGTCGGGTAGCCGAGCAGCCCGAGGAAGTACGGAGTCGGGTGCTCGAGCTCGACCTCGAGGACGCGCTCGCCGACGGCACGCACCCCGAGCGCCGCCTCGCTCGACTCGAGGAGCGCGAGCGGCACGAACCCGAGCGCCTCACCTGGGGCGGTCTCTCTGGGACGCGGCGCCGCGGCGGACGGCGGCGCGGGCAATGCCAATGGCGATGGCGATGGCGATGGCGCGGGCGACGGGCTGCTCGAGAAGGTAGGCATCGTGCGGTGCACGGCGACGAGCGCGTGCGTCGCCTCGCGGGCCTTACCGAGCGCACAGCCCGGCAGGTGACCGCGCTTTCCGCCAACCTCGACCTCGAAGAGAAAGTCGTCCGTCTCGTTGCATACGACAGGCGCGCCGCGCGCGAGGATCCGAGCCGGCTCGGCCTTCGCCGCGTCCGGGGCCGCGACCTTGCCGAGGGACGCATGCTCCAAGCTAGGCTGCGCCTTCGCCGAGCCGAGCGCCACCGTGTACGGGCCCGTGCGCGGTGCCTCCGCGAGCGGGGCGAAGGGCGTGGTCGCGGGCGTGCGCGCGTAGACGCGGAGCGGCGTACCCTTCGCGAGGCGCGCGCCCGAGTCGCGAGGAGCGGCGTCACCGCGAGGCACCGCGACGGGAGCGGCCTCGAGGGTGGCGTCGGCTCCGAGCAGCGCGAGCTCGGCCCGATGGTAGAGAGCCGCGTTCATGAGCGGGAAGAGCAGCGTGACTTGCCGCGCTCCGGTCTCGGGCCTGAGCACGCGCCGCCATGCCCACGCGAAGTCTTCGGCGACGACGGGCTTGCCATCGGACCAGCGCGCGTCCTCTCGCAGGAAGAAGCGGAAGAGGCGGTTGTCGTCGCTCTTCTCAAAGCGCTCGGCGACGCCCTGCACCGGGTGGAGATCGCGCGGATCTTCGTTGATGAGCGGCTCGAACAGCTCGAGCAGGAGCGTGCTGCCGGCGCTCTCGCTCACGAGCGCCGGATCGAGGTGCTCCGGCTCGTCGTAGTTGTTGACGCGAAAGCTCGACGCCGGCCGCCCGTGCCGCGACAACGTGCCGAAATATCCCTCCTCACGCTCGCCGCGACAGCCGGCGACGACGAGCGCGAGCCCGAAAAACGCGCGCGCCAGAGGAGCCCTTCGCGAGCTCGCGAGAGCCGAAGCTACGCCGCAGATCCTCGTGGCGACCACGCTGCTACCCTGCCGCGCATGCTAGTTGCCCGCATGGAGAGAGCGCATGCGATTTTCGCCTCGACCCGCGGCGCTCAACGGACCAAGCGCGCGAGAGTCCACCCGAGCCTGAGCGCGCTCACGTTGCTCGTCACCGTCGCCGCCATCGCCGCGTGCGCGCCGAGACCGAGCCCGCAGCCCCCCCCGGCTCGGTCCTCGTGCACGAACCTCGAGGCATGCGAGGCCGCGCTCCTCGCGGCGGCGCCGGCGGACGTGCCCGCGCGCCTCAACGAGCTCGCCGGCGTGCAAGAGTCCGATGGCCTCGCCCGCCTCTACGCCGCGCTCGTGAGCGACGCCGGATGCATCGCCATCGTCGCGTTCGACGAGCGCATCACGGCGACGGCCCCCTCGCCTTGCGACGACGGTTTCCGCACCCTCCTCGTGCCGTCGAGCGCGCGCCCGAAGCACGTCTCGCCCGAGCGCGCGCTGCTCGCCATCGCCCGCAGCGCCGGTCACGCGCAGCTCTTCGCGCTCGACGCCGTCGCTACCGCCACCGTGTCGCACGACGCCGAGCACGCGACCCAGCTCTTCGCGACGGACGTGCTCGCGCCCACGATGTTCGGCACGACGCCGAGGCTGCGCGTCCCCCGAGCTCGCATCAAGGAGGCCGCGAGCCTCGGGCGGGCGATCGACACGGCCTTCGCGCACGCCGGCAGCTTCGACTACGTGGCCGCGGCGCGCGACGTCGACGCGCTCCGGCTGCGAAGGGCCGCCTTCGGTCCCGACACCGAGCCCGGCGCGCGCCTCGCCCACGCGCTGGCGCTGTTCATGACGTCGGGGATCGCCCTCGAAGAGCGCGCCCCGACCGACGCGGCGAACAAGACCAAGCCGCAGGGAGGCTCGAGCGCGTACGCCGATCTCCTCTTCGCGCGCACGGCGACGACCGAACGATCGGCCGAATACCAGGAGCGACGGGCCCGCATCGTGGCCGAGGTGCACGCGACCCGCGCCCACCACCTCGACGCTCGTCTCGGCGAGCCACTGCGGTGCGGGCGCTCGAGCGCGCCGGCGATCGACGAAGCCGCGGATCTCGAGCTGCTCTACGAGCTCGCGGCGTCCCTCGACTCGAAGTCTCCGTCAGAGAGCTCCTCTGCTACGCAGCTCGGCATCGAGCCGTGGCTCGCTCGCTACCGTCGCGCGGTCGAGCTCGTGCGCGCGACCAAGACCTCGTGGCTCTTCGCCGAGGAGCTGCTCACCCAGCGCGGAACCGCCGCGAACTTGGGGCTCGAGCAGAGCGCGATCTACGGCAACGTCAACGAGCTCGCCCTCGCTCACCTCGGCGCGCTCGAGGAGCTCGCCGTGAGCGAGCCATCTCGCGTCCGCGTCGTGGCGCTCGGCGGCCTCGCTTACCTCCCCGGCATCGCCGAGGCGCCGCCGCTGCGCTCTGCCGTGACGAGGCTCTTGTCGCGCGCCGTCGCGGGCAAGGTGCAGGCGGCAGCGACCGTGTCGCAAGTCTACGACGCCGGCGTCGGCGCGCTCGCCCTCGCCATCTCGCACCCGGGCTACCTGCAAAGCTCCGAGCTCGCCGCGCTCCGCGACGCGCTCGGCACGAGCCTCACGGGGCCGATGGCCCGGGAGCCGGGCTGGGGGCTCGCGGGCCTTCACGCCGGCCACGCGGCGCTCGCGCTGCTGCTCGGCGACGAGAGCGCCCTCGCCGAGGACGCTCCGAGGCTCGCGAGCGCCCTCGAGGGCGACATCCGGTATTCGCCACTCGCTCGCCTCGTCGCGGCGGCCGTTCGCTACCTCCCGCTCGTGCGGGAGGGCTCGATCGACGCGTCGGTGTCGAACCCGAAGCTCTTCCCGCCGGCACGCATCGCCGCGCGAGCCGCGCTCTCGCGCGCGATCGGAGAGCTCGGCGGGACAACGGCGCGAACGCCGAGCGACGAAGATCTCCTCAACGAGCTCGTCGATCTCACCGACGGCACCATCGCCGCCGCCGTGACGCTCGCCCGATCGCCGGTCGCCAGCGCGCGGTGCGAGGCCGAGCCGCGCGTCCCCGAGGGACCCCTCCGCGACACCTTTCAGCGGCTTCGCAAGAGGCAGCGCCGCTTGCTCGCGATGCCGGGGATGCTCGAGGGCGACGGCGCCTTCGCTAAGCGCGCGCGGCTCGTCGCCCTCGTCGTCAGTGACGCGCTCGACGTCCTCGATCGGCGCGCGTCCGACACGAAGCCCACGATCCCCGCGGCGAGGGCGCGCGAGCTGGTCCTCGAGGGCGGGCAAGCGTGGCTCGAGACCGAGGTCGCGAAGGCCGTCGCCGAGGGCTACCTCGCGGCGCGCCTCTTCCTCGCGGGCGACGCGGCCGACACGGAGGCCCTCCGCACGCAAGCGCTGCGAGCGTTCTCGGCGGCCGTCGCCGCGCTCGGCGATCACGGCGAGTCGAGCGTGTTCTCGTGGCTCGGCGACAAGGTGCTGGTCGCGAACCTCGCCGCGGCCCCGACCCCCGCCGAGGCGCTCGCCACCCTCGCGGCGCAAGCCTTCGACGACGGCGCGGAAGACGTGGGCAACACCCTCTTGCTCCTCGCCCACGGTGCGAGCGTCGTCGCCGAGTCGGGCGTGCCGACCGAGGCGCTCGCGATCGCGCGCAAACACAAGAGCGCGGTGATCCTGCCGCTCGAGCTCAGGAGCGACGAAGCCCTCGCTGGACGCGGCGAGGCACGCATGAGGGCGGCGTTCGAGCTCGCGAGCGAGGGGGCGTGCGACGCGCCCGATCCTTCGAGTGTGCTCGCGGTGCGCGGCGCTCTCGAGCAGTTCCGCGCCGGAGAGCGCGCCCAAGCTCTGCAAAAGCTCGAGGCGACGCTCGAGCGCGCCGAGCGCCAGGGCCTCCTTGTGCCACGCCAGCACTTTCGCTACCGCGAGCGACGGGGCAGCTTCCTCTTCACCGCCGACGAGAGCCTCTCGAGCGGCAGCCCGCTGCTCGCGGGCGCAAGCTCCTTCAACTTGGGGCTCGGGATCGAAGAAAGCGGTGACCTTCGCCCGAGCGCGCTCGAAATCTCGTTCGAGCCGCGCGGGACTTCGAGCGCACGCAACGACGCCACGCGGTTCTACGCGCACACGGCGCTCCTCGCGAGCGTGCTGTACCGCCTCGCGGGCGACGATGTGAGAGCCGGCTTGGCCGCGCGCCGAGCCCTCGCAGCGCACGGCGGGGTCGGCATGCTCGGCGATGAGCCCATCGCGGCGAGCTCGGACGCGAGCTGGTTGCGCGACTCGACGGCGACCTTGGCGCTCGCGGCGCAGCAAGCGGCCGAGGCGCACGAGCCCTTCCTCGCTGGCGACCTGTTCGCGCTCGAGCGTCGCGCCTTGGGCGAGCTCGCCGACGACCACGCCGTGCTCGGGGCCACAAAGCCCCTGCCCAAGTGGCTCTCCGAGCTCGGCGCGCTCGAGCCGCTCGCCGCCCGTGCCCGCCGGTCGCTCGAGACGCTCTTCGCGCCGCTGCGCTGCACCGACAAGCCGGGCGAAGCCGACACGCTCGCGCGCCCGGCGTGCCGGAGCTACGCGCTCGCCCTCGGCCTGCGAGTCGCCGATGGCCTCACCGTGCTGCCGCGCCTCGGCCCGAAGGCCCCGGACGATGCGCCCGTGTGCGAAGCCTTCCGCGCGCTCGACGCCTTCCTCGCCGCCGCGGCCGAGCGCCGCTACGAGCCGGCCGAGTTCACACGCGCCGTCCGCGAGCTCATGGATCACGGTCACCCCGCGGATGCCGCGACCTTGCTCGCGACCCAGCGCCACCCCCAACACTGCAGCGAGGACCTCGTCCGCTTCGCGCGGACCCTCGGCCGCAACGCCGACCTCGGCAAGCCCCTGCAGGTCGACGCGCTCAGCGTGGCCCTCGTCTGCGCGCCGCCCGACACGAGCGAGCTCGACATCGCGCTCTTTGACGAGCTCGCGACGAGCCTCGGCTCGACGCTGCGGCGCGTCGAGGTGCTCACCTTCGCGACCCGCGTCGCCCAGGCTGGGCACCCTGGGCCCCTCCTCGCGCTCACGAAGAAGGACCGCTTCGTCGACACCTGGCGCGCTCGCTCGCCCGACCTCGGCGCGCTCGTGCTGCTCGTGCACGACGCCGCCAGCGTCATCGCCGGAGAGCCCATTGACCAACAGGCGACGCTCGCCCCCTATCGGCTGCTCTGCACTTCGTTCCCATCGAAGGAGCGCGCGCCCATCTGCGCGACGATTGCGCGGCTCCGCGACTCGAGCGCGCCCGCTCGCCCGGGTTCGGCGCGAGCGACTGCCGATCAGGCGATTGCCCAGTTCATCGAGATTGGCGCGGCGCTCCTCGCCGAAGAGGCCAAGCGCGCGGCCCCCCCAACAGACCCATGAAGAGGCCATCCACCAAGCGTCGTACGTCCAAGCCTCGTCGCGAGTCGGGGGCTGCCCCGGTTACCTCGCTAGCGCGCGTGGTGTACGATAGCTACTCGAGGAAGTTCGATGACGTTCTTTCGCCAAGTCCCCCCCCTCCTCCTCGCCCTGGCCGCCACCGCCTGCACGGCCAGCGAACCGGGCCACGAACCGACCGAGCCGGAGTGCCGCACCAGCGCGCAGTGCTCTGGCGACAAGCCGCTCTGCAGCCAGCAAGGCGCGTGTGTGAGCTTGCCGGCGGGGTACCCGCTCGGGGTGAGCGACGGCAGCCCGCTGTCGGTGTATTTCGTCCCCGTCTACCAGCCGGAGCGCCCCCTCGAGGCGACGGATCTGGCGTTTCATCCCGATCGCCCGAACGAGCTTTGGGTGATCCGGCGCGAGTTCGATAGCTCCAAGCCGTGCGACGAGAAAAACAAGTCCGCCCAGGGCTGCAGCGCCCTCGAAGGGACGCTCGCGGTGGTGTTCGACGCCGGCACGCCGCAGGTCAGCTGGACGACGTTCAAGGATCCGAACGCGTGGCATTTCATGCGGCGCCCGCCGGCGTTGGCGTTCGGCGACGGCGGCACGTTCGCTACCGTAGGCGAGGCGCGCACCGCCAATTTCCTCGATGACCCGGTCGACTACATGGGACCCACGCTGTGGTCCGCGGATCTCTCGAAATTCGCCGTGCAACCCCCCGGCCTGAACGGCTCGCATCTCGACATGGTGCACGCGGCCCCGTTCGCCATGGGGATCGCCCACGAACAAGGCAACGCGTATTGGGTATTCAACGGCCACCACGGCTCGCTCGATCGCTTCGACTTCATGCAGGACCACGGTCCCGGAAACGAGTTCCACGGCGACGCTGCGGTGAAACGCTACGTGACCGGCCAGCTCGCGCGCGTGCCGAACATCCCGAGCCACATGGTGCTCGACAAGACCACTCGCCAGCTCTACGTCGCCGACACAGGCCACGGCCGGATCGTGAAGCTCGGGATCGATTCTGGATCGCCCGGCGCGAAGCTCGTCCCGAACTACGACGAGCTGCAGACGGCTCATGCGGTGGATGGCGCCGCGCTCGTCGAGGTCGTCGCCACCGGCACGCTCACCGCGCCGAGCGGCATCGAGCTCTACCAGGGGTTGCTCTACGTCAGCGACAACGCCACGAGTCGCATCTACGCCTTCGATCTCGACGGCAACCTGGTCCGCCAGCTCGACACCGGCATGCCGCCCGGCACGCTCGCGGGTCTCGCCTTCGGCTCCGACGACCTGTTGTATTTCGTCGATAAGCCCAAGGCCATGGTCTACCGCATCGAGCGGATTCTGTAGTTTTCCCGGGGTCGGCCCCTCGTCATGGCCAGTCCGCGAGCGTCATTGAATCTTGTTGCGCGACTTGTGCAGCACGCGCGTCGCGTCGGTCGCGTCCTTCGCGCCCGGACCGAGCAGGGTGCCGCACATCGTCTTGCAGAGCCATTTGGGACCCTTGAGCTCGAGACCTGGCAATTTGTTGCCTTCGCAGTTGCATTCCCCGCGCTTCTTCAGCTCCTCTACCCGCTTCATCTGGTCGAGCGTGAAGCCCGCGAGCCGCTCGATGTTGGCCAGTGAGACACCGTCTTTCAATTGCCTCGTCGTGCGGGGCTCATTCGCGCCGCCGTCGGGATTGGCGCAGCAGCGAAAGCTGAGGAAGTAGTAATAGAAGTCCTCGGCGTGGGTATAGACCTTGGGCCGGCACTGATTGCGAACGCCGCTGTACCAGGGACCGCCCGTGTTGACCGCGGCGAACTTCGCCTTTCCCGACTCGCCGGCGCAGACCTCGTCGGTGTTGCCGGGCATGTCGTGCACTCCGAAGTCGCTCACGCACTCGGGCTGCGAGCCGCTCGGCACGCCCTTCCACAGTCGAGCGAGCTCGCCGCCGTCCCGCGCGGCCACCTCCTCCATGTCGGGCGAGTCCCACTCGTGATCGCCGTTGCACTTCTGCGGATCGCGCGTGTACCCATAGGGAAAGGGCTTCATCTCGGGCCCTTCGCACGCAAAATTCCACTCGCTCTCGGTGCACATGCGCTTGTCGGCGGCCGCGCACTTGAGCTGTGCTTGGTAGAACGTGTTCATCACCTCGGGCCGCTCGCCCTTCACGTTCGGCCACTCGTAGCGATCGATGCAGTAACGCTTCTTCACCCGCTGGCCGACACAGCGCGTCCCCGGCTTGAACTGCTCGCACACGCGCTTGTTGTTCTGCTTCGCGTACCACTCGACGGCGCAGTCGTGCTCGGCCTCGGTGCAGTACTCGCCCTCGACCAGCACCATGTCGCTTGGGCACGACGTGGGGCCGCCGGCTTCGGGCGCGCCAGCGAGACTCGTGACTGGCCCGACTTCGGGGAGCGCCGTCGCGGCCGCGGCGGGCCCGCTCGAGGGCTCGGTCGTAGGCGCGGGCGGCGGGGTCGGAGGCAGCGCGGTCGGAGGCGGCGCATCGACCATGCGGGCGTCGATCGGGCTCGCGGCGCACGCGACGACGAAGCACGCGGACGAGATCACGAGCGGGACGGCGAGCCGTGGAAGGCGTGAGAGCCCAAGAAGGCGTGCGAGCCCAGGAAGGCGTGCGAGCCCAGGAAGGCGTGCGAGCCCAGGAAGGCGTGCGAGTGAGGCGAGGTGCATGGCCGCGGGACACTCGCAAACGCGGGCGCGAATGACAAGTTCGCAATCTCGCGCTGCGCGACTCGTTCGCTGGCACGAGCGCGTTCGCAGCCTCGTACGGCGCGACTCGTTCGCTGGCACGAGCGCGTTCGCAGCCTCGTACGGCGCTACTCGTTCGCCGGCGCGAGCGCCTTGGGCTTCGTGCCGTGCGTCACCGGATAGCCGCGGCGGATCCACTCGAAGATCCCCTCGTCGATGACGGCCGTGTTCGGAAATCCCGCGGCACGCAGCGAATCCATCACCTGCCCCGAGGCCGCGTGCGGACAACCGCAGTAGGCGAGGATCCAGGTGCCGTCGCGCGGCAGCTTCGCCGTCATGCGGTTCGGCTCGTAGTACGGCACCGGCAAGGCGCCCGGGACGTGCGACATGAGCCAGTCCGACGTCGGCCGCGCGTCGAGCAGCACCATCTTCGCGCCGCGCGCGAGCTCGCGATTGACCTCCTCGGCCGGCACGTAGCGCCCCGCGCGCAACGTCGAGAACTCCGGCGCGGGGCCGGCAGGATTCACGGCGACCTGCTCGAACGACGGCGGCAGCTCGCCCACGCTCGGCCGTTCGTCGACGGTGCGCGTCAGCGAGCGCAGAAACGCCGTCAGGTCGTCGAGCCGCCGGGCGTCGAGGGTGTGACCGAACGCGGGCATCGGTGTCCCCGGCCGGCCGTGCACGATCGCGTGGCGCAAGAAGGCGTCCGTCGCCGACATCAAGAACACGGGGTTGTTCACGCTCAGCGCCTTTTTCCCCTCGCCGCGCGCGCCGTGGCACCCCGCGCATCGCTCCCCGAAGAGCTGAGCGCCCGCGACCGGATCGCCGCCCACGGGCTCGGCCGACAGCGCCAGCGACGGCGCGAGCCGCCAGCTCTCCAGGTACGCGACGAGCTTCTTGATGCCGTCGTGCTCGAGCGGCCCGCCGAACCGCGCCCCGTAGGCCGCCATCGGCGTGCCGATCCGTCCCTGCTCGATGGCCATGTACAGAAATGGAAAGCTCGCCGTCCTCAAGAACTCCGCGTTTCGCAGCTGGCTCGCGTTGTCCGCGGCGTAGCCCTCGCCCTCGGTGCCGTGGCAGAGCGCGCAGTACTTCGTGTAGAGCGCGCCGCCCTCACGCGCGAGCGGATCGCTCGGCAAGGTCGAGGCGTCGCCCACGCCGCTGGCGGGCATCGGCCCGCACGCCGCGAGCCCCGCCGCCGCAAAACGGAGCGCCGCAAAACGGAGCGCCGCCGCAAAACGGAGCGCCACCGCCGTGAGAATTCCCCGCACGCGCATCGCGCGGCACACTACCGCAGGGGCTCGCTCCGTCAACGGCATGCGCGCAACACGGCGCAGCACGGCATGCGCGCAACGCCGAGGAGGCGTCGCCGTAGGCTCGCTGACGTCTCGGTCAGCGCCAGCAGCCCGCGAGCCGCGCCGGTGCCGCGGGCTCCACGAGACGCTCGGCGATCGGGCGGCGCCGTCGCGGCACGGGGCTTCGTCGCGACGCGAGCCACCGCGCGAGGCGCTGCTCCTCCTCGCCCGTGGCGTCGAGCAGCTCGAGGCCCATGCCGACTCCCGGCGTGTCGTCGGTCGCGCCGCGCGCGGTGCTCACCCGCGCCACCGCCGCGAACAGCATGAGCTCCCGCGCGATCCCGTCGTCCGGCGCGAAGCACACGACCACCGTCGCGCCCGAGCGCAGCGGCGACGAGGTCGCGAGCCAGATCCCCTCGGTGCTCATCTCGGTCGCGCGGTAGGCGACCGGGTCATCGCCTCGATCGGAAATCACCTCGCACGTCATCGCCACCGAGCGACGGATCGCGCGGCGTGAGCCCGCGGGTGGAGCGGAGCCATTCGACTGCATCACGCCATCGTCTCGCGGCGTCGCCCCACGGGCCAACTAGGTCGCACCTTTGCCTACACTAGGGTGCCTACTTGCCGGTTCGCGCCAACGTGCCAGTTGCCTCTGCCCGAGACGTGGGGCGCGTCCGCGACCGATGACGACGTCCCTCGCGATCCGGGCGATGATGGCGGCGAGCGAAGGTCCGCAGTAGAGGGGGTTGGGCAACAGCCATGTCAGCACCCAGCGAAATCGCCGCAATTCCCGGGATCCCAGGGACCGCACGCGCCCTGTGGGCTCGGCTCTGCGCCGAGGAGCTGGTCCCGGTGCACGGGCTCTTCGACGCGGTGCGCGGCTTCGAGGACAAGCTCTCCCGGCGCTCGCTCGGGCACACGACGATCGATCCCAAGCTCGCTCGCGAGCTCGTCGCGACCACGCAGCGCCTGCTCGGCACGCTCGACGAGACGACGCCCGAGCGCACGCGGCGCCTCGTGCAAGCAGCCGTGCGCTACCTCGTCGTCGAGGACGATGCCGACGGCGATCTCGACTCCATCCTCGGTCTCGACGACGACGCCGAGGTCCTCAACGCCGTGCTCGTGCAGCTCGGCCGCGCGGCGTGGACGGTCCCGATCCCCTGACGTCGCAGCGATTGCCGCGCAGCGATTGCCCCGCAGCGATTGCCCCGCAGCGATTGCCCCGCAGCGATTGCTCCGCAGCGATTGCCCCGCACCCCTGCCCTGCCGCCTAACGTCGGTCCCCGGTTGCCCTCAGCGCAGGCTCAGCCCCTCGCCGACTGGCGGCTTCGGCGCCGCTCGCTCGGCGACGACGCGCTCGAGCACCGCGTGCAGCATGTCGGGGTCGAAGCCGATGACGACGCGCCCCTCGATCGCGAACATCGGCACGCTGCCGCGCGGGTTCAGCTGGCTCAAGACGAACCGCGCGCGCTCGTCCTCTTCGACGTCGAGCTCGACGAAGCGGTAGCCGCCCTCCTCGAGCCACCGTCGCGCCGCGGTGCACACCGGGCACCACGCGGTCATGTACATCGCGATCGGCACGTTGCGGATCTCGCGCTCGAGCGCCGCGTCGGGAGAGCTCTGGCCTGCGTGGCATGCCGACGCGCGCGACGCCGATGCTCCGGCGCACGCCGTCGCGAGCGCGGCGATCATCAGCGGAGCGAGTACCCGTCGTGGCATGAGGAGGCTCGTGTTCATAGGTCGCGAGCTCGCGGCTCACATGGATATGTACGCCCCCGGCGGTCGTGGCGCACGCCATGGCGACCCGCGCGCGACCGTGCCTCATCGCGGTGACGCCGCGCCGCTCGACGCGACGTTTCGCTTCGCGGTCCGGCCGTGCGACCCTCCCGAACGCATGACGAACACCCTCGAGAAGCGCCTCGCGCGCGCCATCCCGTCGCCCGAGGTGGAGCTCGATTTCGAGAGCCCGTGGCAGCTCCTCGTCGCGACGATCCTCGCCGCGCAGAGCACCGATCGCACCATCAACCGCGTCACGCCCGCCCTCTTCGCGCGGTGGCCGACCCCCCAGAGCCTCGCCAAGGCGCCGCGCTCCGAGGTCGAAGACATGGTCAAGGCGACGGGCTTCTTCCGCAACAAGGCCAAGGCGATTCAAGGGGCCGCGGCAGCCATCGTCGCGCTCCACGGCGGCGAGGTGCCGCGCACGATGGAGGCGCTCGTCGAGCTCCC